>JBBSDG010000071.1:0-14140 GCA_038249635.1 Bacteroidales bacterium
ACAGCAGGAAATACGGCTTGATGTTAAAAAGCAAATCGAATTTGCCTGGCATAGTTACGAGGTAAGCCGCTCGACTGTTAAAAGATATGATGAAACCATCCGAAGCAAAGCCGAAAAACTGCAGTCATTAACATTGACCGCTTACCGGCTCGGAGAAGTTGATTTACTGAATCTGATCAATGCCCAGCAAATCTATCTCAATTCTCAGGAACGTTACCTTTCTGCCTTACAGGATTTTTATATTCAGCTTGTCGAACTCGAAAAGTTTTTCAATAAAGATCTTGTATTTTAATACATTGTTAACCAATTACGATCTCCATGAAAAAAATCAGTAACAACAAGGACTACGTCTCCATTAACCTGCTGCTTATAGTGATGATCCTCATTTGTTCATGCGGTGGAAGTAATGAGACAGTTCAAAAGGAAAAGTCCGCATCCGGGATGCCACCATCCGTTTCAGGTATAAATCCCGAAAATCTGGTAACGCTTACAAGCCAGGAAATATCCGGACTGAAGATTCAGACAATACCAGTTGACATCAGTTTTCGCAACTTTAACATTGCAGTTCCGGGGGTTGTATTTCCCGCACCTAACCATATCAGTATTATAAGCACCCCGATTGACGGCCGGATCAGTAAAATAATTGTTCAGGAAGGTGAACCGGTAAAAGCAGGTCAGGAACTATTCCGGATACAGAGTCTCGAATTTGGGAATATGGTCTCAGAATACCTGCAGGCAGTTTCTGAAGAGACTTTTCAGACATCCCGCTTCCAGCGGCTTGAGCAGCTTGTGGAACAAACCATAAGTTCCAGAAGTGAACTCGACCGTGCACGCTCTGATTTCCAACGTGCCAAAACATCAGTGATTGCTGCTGTTTCGAAACTGAAAGCCATTGGTGTTCCGGATCAGGAAATCAATGCATTCCGGAACGCTGAAAGCATTGATCCAACCCTTAAAATTAAGGCTCCCATCAGCGGAATAATGGATCAGCGATCGGTAGAGCTGGGCCAATCGGTAAATGCCCTTCAGATGCTGGCCCGTGTTCTTGACATCAGTCATGTTCTTGTACGGGGTTATGTTTCACCCGAAGATGCACGTTTCATCGGTGCAGGCGATTCCGTGAAAATCTCCAGGCGACTCAATGACCCGACTGAATTGCAGGCAGTGGTTACCTCCGTTAATCCGGGACTTGACGAAACCAACCGCTCTGTGGTGGTTAATGTTTTGCTGGCCAGTGTTAAAAACTGGCCTAAACCCGGAGAGAACCTCCGTTTATTAATCAATACTTCTTCACGGAATGAGGTAATCACCATCCCGATGGAGGCTTTGACCTATGAAGGAAATGATCCCGTTGTTTTTGTCCGTATTAGCGATTCAATCTTTGAAAAACGAATAATTAAGGTTCAGGAGTTTAACGGTAACTATGCCGTAGTCCGGGAAGGACTTTTGAAAAATGAACAACTGGCAGTTTCCTCAATTTTCAGCCTGAAAGCACTCTCGCGCTTCGATAAAATTGCGGAAGAATAAACAATTAACTCAAACGAAGGATCATGCTCAATCAAATCATTATTTTTAGTGTGAGGCAGAAGTTTGTAGCTCTTTCGCTGGTCATTATGATGGCTGTTGCCGGTTATTATTCGCTTATCAGGCTGCCTATCAATTCATTGCCCGATGTTACCCCTGTCCAGGTACTGGTAATCACGAAGGCCGGAAGATATTCTCCATTCGATGTGGAGAAACTGGTCAGTTACCCGATCGAAACAGCCATGAACGGCCTGCCGGACGTAAAACAGGTCCGGTCGACATCCCAGTTTGCCCTTTCGGCAGTCACTGTCGAATTTGAAGAAGGAACCGACATTTACTTCGCCCGGCAGATGGTTAGTCAGCGGCTGCAATCTATATCATCCGATTTGCCAATTGATGTTTCGGCCCCCCAGCTTGGACCGATTTCCACCGCACTGGGCGAAATTTTCCAATATGCAGTCCGCGGAGAAAATAAATCACTTACCGAACTTAGGGAGATTCAGGACTGGCTGATCGCTCCGCAGCTAAAGGTGGTCAAAGGGGTGACTGAAATCAACTCTTTCGGAGGATTTGTAAAACAATATGAGGTTATTATTGCTCCGGAAAAAATACGTGCCTATGGCATAGGTATTCGTGAAATAACCGAAGCGATTGCCAAAAACAACAGTGTATCGGGCGGGAATTTTCTCGAGCATAACCGTGAGCAATATATCATCCGCGGATATGGGCAAATCAACAAGGCTGATGACATCCGGAATATCATTGTGCGGAACATAAACAACAAACCGGTTTTCATTAAAGATATTGCCGATGTGGTTGTAGGAACACAGATCCGCCAGGGGGGTGTTACCCAGGATGGAAATGGTGAAATTGTCAGCGGTATTGTGATGATGCTGCGCGGGGGAAATGGTCGCGAAGTGATTGCTGATATCCGCGAAAAGATTGTTGAAATCAATAAAGCGCTGCCTGAGGGAGTTCAGATTGAGAAATTCTACGATCAATCGGATCTGATTGACAGGACTACTTCCACTATTTCGACCAATCTTATGGAAGGTGGAATGCTTGTTATCGTTGTGCTTTTGCTGTTATTAGGTGAAATTTCGGGTGCATTGATCGTCGCTATGGTCATTCCGCTTTCGATGCTCTTTGCTTTTATCGGGATGCGTGAGTTTGGACTGGCAGCTAACCTGATGAGCCTTGGCGCCATAGACTTTGGCATGGTGGTCGATGGTTCTGTGGTGATGATCGAAAATATTGTTCACCGGCTGCAGAAAAACAAGGATCAAAACCCCGATGATCTGATTATTATGGCTGCCCGTCAGGTCGTCCGTCCCATATTTTTCGGTGTGTTAATTATTTTGATGGTATACGTGCCGATCATGACATTCAGTGGAATGGAGGGCATTTTATATCGCCCTATGGCAATTACTGTAGCTGCCGCCGTGTTGGGTTCATTGCTGCTGGCCATGTTATTTGTTCCGGCCATCTCGTCCATAATCTTCCGTAAAGGGGTGAAAGTCCGCCGGAATTACCTGATCGACTGGATTAAGCCGAGGTATCATCGCGGCCTGGAAGAGCACCTCGACCGCAGGGTGTTTGTCACAGTTTCAGCAGTGCTGATCTTTGGATTTTCCATGGTGGTGATGAGCCGGCTCGGAACCGAATTCCTTCCCGAACTTGACGAAGGATCTATCCTGGTCGAGCAGGTGAGAATGCCCTCGGTGACTTTAAAGGAATCGATGGATAATGCCAACTGGCTGGGGGGTAAACTGGTTCAGAATATTCCCGAAATTAAAACGGTAGTTCCAAAAACTGGCCGGTCAGACCTTGCCAACGATTGGATGGGCGTGCACCAGACAGATGTCTGGGTGGTATTAAAACCGGGGAAGGAGTGGCGCAAAGGAATTACCAAGGAAGATATTATTGCACAGATCGAACCATTTCTTAAAACTGAACCGGGTCTGGCCTACAATTTTACCCAACCCATTGCCATGCGCGTCGATGAGCTGACCAGTGGCGTAAAATCGGACCTTGCTGTAAAAATTTATGGTGAAGACCTTGATCAGTTGAATCAGATTGGCCGGAATATTTCAACTATTGTAGCTGAAATGAAAGGAACTGCCAATTTTTTTGTTGAACAACCTGTAGGGCAACCCTACCTGACCATTGAAATAGACCGGGAAGCAGTAGCATCATTTGGATTAAATGTGGATGATGTACAGGCGGTTATCGAAGCCGGAATCGGCGGACAGGTGGCGGGGCAGTTGTACGAAGGTCAGCGACGGTTCGATATACAGGTAAGGTATCCCGTGGAATTCCGATCGCAGTTACAACAAATCCAGGATATCCCCGTGCCGCTTCCAAACGGTGATTTTATCCCCATCAAACGGGTAAGTAATATTGTTGCACAGGAAGGACCGCGCGAAATCCAGCGGGAAAACGGATGGAGACGACTGATCGTAGGGATAAATATCCGCAAAATTGATATGGGAACCTACGTTGCGCAATTACAGGCTGCCATTGATCAAAAAGCAACAGTCCCTTCGGGATATTTTCTGGAGTATGGCGGGACCTTTGAAAACCAGAAACGAGCCATGAATCATCTGCTGTTAGTCGTTCCTTTATCGCTTTTCATCATCATTGGCCTGCTATATCTCAATTTTGGAAAAATGCGTTTTGCGATAATTATACTCCTGAATCTTCCCTTTGCACTTTCAGGTGGTATTTTCCTGCTTTGGATCCGGGGCATGTATCTTTCTGTATCCGCGAGTATTGGATTTGTGGCGTTATTTGGTGTTGCTGTTCTGAATGGAATTGTATTGCTCGACCATATCAATGAGTTGCAAAAGGAAGGGGGGCCACTGCGTAAAACTATCATTGACGGAGCTGCTGACCGGCTACGCCCTGTTTTAATGACTGCACTGGTTGCAAGCCTGGGATTTATCCCGATGGCTTTTAATTCTGGACCCGGTTCCGAAGTTCAACGTCCGCTGGCTACCGTTGTCATCGGAGGACTCATCACATCCACCTTACTGACTTTGCTCGTGTTGCCCATAATTTATTACTGGATGGAGGAAAAACGGCATAAGAAGGCTCTTCAGAAGGATATAAAAGCTGATTTTGAAATTTAAGATGAATGATCTGTTTTCTGTGATTTGCTATAAGAATTGCAGGTAAATTCTCTCATCAAATTTCCTTTAATAAATTCAACAAATCGACGGTTGTCAATCGTGCACTCTGATCGGTGCCGTCGAGCAGGCTATCGGCCATATCGCGCTTGGTGGCATGTAGTTGCAGTATCTTTTCTTCAATGGTATTTTTGGCCACAAGCCGATAGATGGTTACAGGTCGTGTTTGCCCGATGCGGTGAGCGCGGTCGCTGGCCTGATCTTCAACAGCCGGGTTCCACCACGGATCGAGGTGAAGGACATAGTCGGCGCCGGTAAGGTTAAGCCCCAAACCACCCGCCTTTAGACTGATGAGGAACAAATCACCTTTCCCTGACTGAAACTCTTTTACAGCCTTCTCACGCTGTGGAATAGGCGTTGAGCCATCTAAATACTGATAATTAATGCCTTGTTCATCCAATTTCCGTCGCACGATAGATAGATGTCCCACAAACTGACTGAAAACCAAAGCGCGGTGGTTATTTGCACGCAGTTCTTCGGTGATTTCGAGAAATGCTTCAAGTTTCGAGGAGGGTAACTGGATTTCTTTGTTTACAAGGGCAGTATTACAGCAGGCTAAGCGCAGTTTTGTGATTTCGGCCAGTGCCTGCAAGTGCTGCTGGCCATTTGATCCATCATTGTTTTCGATGATGCTGATGGCCTCGCGACGTAAAGCTTCGTAAAATGCCAATTCTGCCTCGCTCAGTTCGACGCTGAATGTAATTTCGGTTTTTGGTGGCAGTTCATCCAGTACTTTGTTTTTGGTGCGTCGTAAGATAAAAGGGGTAATAAGTTTCTTAAGATGATTTTTCTGGGTGGATGTATCATTTTTCAGGTAACGATCGGTGAACTGTGGCAGCGTCCCTAATAAACCCGGATTACAAAAGTTGAACAGGTTCCAAAGTTCGCCCAGATGATTTTGAATTGGTGTTCCGGTAAGGGCTACCTTGAAGTCGGCCTGGATGCTCATCGCTGCCTTCGACGATTTGGTCTGAGTGTTTTTAATGGCATGTGCCTCGTCCAAAACAGCCATTGCCCATTGTATTTTGGCTATGCGTTCCACTTCTGTCTGGAGCAGACCATAGGTTATCACCAGCACATCAAAGGCAACAAGTGAGGTAAAAATATCTTCGCGATTACCTTGTTTCAGGATGATTGGATTCAGGGTCGGGGCGAACTTGCGTAATTCGTTGCCCCAATTTGGAACTACTGAAGCCGGACATACCACGAGCAACGGGCCGTTTTCGGCCAAATGAAGCATCATTGCAATGGCCTGCACCGTTTTTCCCAATCCCATGTCGTCGGCCAGACAAGCACCGGCATCCCAGTTTTTCAGTCGTGTCATCCACCTGAAACCTTCCTCCTGATAGGGACGCAAATCGGCATCGAGAGTTACCGGAATTTGTGCATCAGTGGCAGTGGTCTCTTTTATCTTTTTCTGGAAGTCTTTCCAATGCTTATCAGTTTTGAACGAGGCGGCACGGCTTGTAATCTCCGCGAGCGCATGGGAGGCAAAGCGGTTGATCATCACACCCTTTTTATCAACAGTAGCATAAGCTTCGAGTTCGTCAATCTGCTTTTTTAATTCTTCGGTCAGGGCAAGGAATTCTCCTTTCTTTAATTCAAGAAAACGACCCTTGCTTTTGCGGCTCAGTTCAAGCAGCTCTTTGAGGGTTAAAACGGTCGATTCGTCGATCGTGAGTTCTCCATCAAGTTCAAACCATTGACCTTTGCTTTTAACATTCAGATGCAGGTTCGAAAACGAAGCCGATTTCTTCATTCTGAACTGTTCGCCTTCAGGCCACTCCACAATGGCGATATCGGAGTGCAGATTAATGGTTTCCAATAAATTAAGGCAGTGATATGGATTGTTGAATGTCGCTGGCTCTTCTAACAGGTCGGCATCAATTTCCATGACAATGGCGTTACTCAATTTGTCGGCGTTGGCATTTTCGATGGCGATGTCTCGCAAAGCCTGACATTTCATCCCATCAACGATGCCATACACCATTTTACCACCGCGGCCAGGTTTCAGGTAAGGGGGTTCTGTGCCTAACGGTTTTACAAATATCTCAGCTTTCAGTCCATCACCAATGGGTAAAATCTGAACCCTGATGCGCGAATCTGCAGGTATAAGTTTGGAGGTAGTGCCTTCATCCGTCATGTCGGAATGCACAGTCATTATACCGCTCAGATTCGACACTGTTTTAAGCAGTTTCTCCTTTCCCTTAACGGGTACGGTGATACCCTCATTTATCATCCGGATGATCGTTTGCTGTTGTGAGCTTAGCGCAATAAGTTTAAAGCGGGTTTGCGTTTCTTTAACCACGATGATTTTCTGAGTTGAGTCGGGGACATTGGTTTTTAACTGAATCCCAGACTTAACTTTTTCGGTGCTGATTTCGGGTTGAGCTTTTATTAGTTCGACAGATATTGAGGGATTTGAATACAAAAACAGCAAAGGAGATCCACACAGTTCTACGGCTGCGTTTTCAAAGTTCATATAATACTCATTAGCACCATAATAACCCGCAGAGTGACTAATCGCAGTCGCCACGCGCCGATCCTGATCTGTCATCCCGTCAATCTGATGTTCCTTGAGTCGCTTTAGCGCAATATTACGGCCTGCACTCCAGACACCTTTGGCATTTATAGTTTGCAAAAGGGGTTGCAACATTCCTTTTTCCATGTTAACGAGGTAACAAATCCGCGAGGAACTGGCTTCACGCTTTACGGTATCGGATTTAACGGTTACCAGATTCAGGAGTCCATCCAACATTTGCTCCCATTTTTCCTGGTGAGTTAACCTGCTCATCAAACAGGGAGTTGAGTCGGGAAAAATGGTTGATATTGCGGCCTGGGGGACTTTAAGGTTCAGCTTCTCCATGATATAGGTGATCTCGCGCAAAAACAATACCCCATTGTTTTTGCTGAGTTTTATGCACAGATCGGATGCCGAACTTTTCATCTTGTCGGATAATTTCCCCGTAATGATGTACTCCATTAGTACGATAAAGAAAGATCTGACATCACTGAACCCAACCATATCGGAATTCGTGAGCATTCGAAGTCTTTCCATTGCCAGGGTTAAGTCTTTTTTTAGGAAATATAGCAGGGGAAGCAGGATGCGTATTAGTTCATCTTTGCTCTTTGTTACCTTATTAATATAGCTATCCAACTTTTTCAGGTTTAAGCCGGAGGGATTAAACACGTAGTTGAGCCAGAAGAAGAACTCATGATAAAAATCGAATTCCATTCGTGGTAGCTTCAAACCCTCTTCGCTGGTAGTCCGGGCCTCCTCATACAGTGCAAGCGACACGGCATACTGACCCCTGAACAGTTGGATCTGCGACTTCAGAAGTAATGCCCCCTTCGATTGAAAAGACAGGACTGATTCCAGAACTGAATTAATATTTCCGCGATGAAAATTAATTTCTCCCTTTTGAATATCAACATGATTGTACAATCCCTTAAATTGCTTATTCCGATCATAAAATTGCTGAATTAAATCATAATCGAGCAGGTTTTGTGTTGTGTTGTTTTGAATTAGTTGAATAACCCTTGAAAAAAGGAGCGGTGAATGTAAGAGGGCTTTGTCGTATGCTGGATTGGACAGCATATTTGCAAAAGAATAGCATGCTTTTACCGGATCGTCAACCATCCGTTTTGTCGCGTTTTGCGTAGCATTGTTTTCTTCTACAAATGAAGCAAACAAATAGTCACGGAAATGTTGTGTGACCGGGGCATACCACGAATGGGACAGTGAATCGGCTTGTTCGCTTTTTACGACTTTGATGTAGTTTGGCTGTTGAATCACTGTGGGAAATAGTTCATATAGTAACCCGCCGGATACCTTACATATGCTGTCGCCAAGGAACACCAGTTTGTTACGGTTCAGATCTTTTACTATGTTCTCGAATTCCTTGTATGGCAGGGTGAGGTGCTTATGAATATAGGTAAAAGCGTCGTAACTGGCTATATCTGAAAATTTTACCGTTAGTAATTCGATGATCTCCCGGTGCTTTTTGGGCAACTCATGATAGGATTTGAGCAAGTCAGTTAATTTTGAATCCATTGCAATGTGGAAAAATTTAGATTAAAACATTCATACAGGTTATCACCTCCCGACGATACAATCGGACATTGCTGCGAAGTTAAACAAAAAACCGTATTCCTTATTCCCTTATTTAAATCCCAAATTATATACCCAAAATAAAGGAATAAGGGAAATTTGTGTGGCGAATGAATTTCGCTACTAAGGGAATAAGGATCACTCACACCAGCAATACTTCGTTAAATTTCAAGCGGCAATTGTTAAGCCTGATCGAAATTTATTACCAGATAAAAAGGCAGTTTGAATTAACGACTATAAAAATAGTTAAATATTTTTGCAGATTGATACACAACTATAAATATAGTCGTATATTTGCGAGGAAGGATTGACACTAAAAATTACGGCAATGCAATTGACAAAAGCAGAAGAACAGGTGATGCAGATTTTATGGGAAATGGGAGAGGGGCTGGTCAAGGATGTCCGCGACAAGTTCAGTGATCCCAAACCTGCGCGCAATACGGTATCAACTGTAATCAGGATTTTGGAGAAGAAAGGGTTTGTCGGGCACAGGGATTATGGTAAAGTATTTGTCTATTACCCGCTCGTGATGAAAAAGGAGTATTCAGGAAAGCAACTGTTTGGTTTGCTGAACGACTACTTTAACAATTCATTTCCCGCGATGGCATCGTACTTTGCCCGTGAGAAAGACCTTTCGATCAAAGATCTTGAACAACTGCTTGAAGACACTAAAAAGGAATTAGCGAAACGCAAAAAAAACGAATAACATGGAAACAATCGGACTTTACCTTTTAAAATCGGCTGTATGGCTGACTGGTTTTGCACTTGTGTTTCTTGTGGTATTACGTAACGAGCGTTATTTTCAGCTCAACCGTATTTACCTCCTTACGGGGATTGTTGCCTCGGTTGTTTTCCCTTTTTATACCTGGCATTATGCCGTGATAATTCCTTCATTTCCGGTAGCGGAAGTTTCAGTTTCTGATTTAACCGCTGTAGCAGTTATGCCTGTAAAAGTTACTCTTCCAGTTTACTGGTGGTTTTACATGGCCGGAATTGCCTTGTTATTTATTCGCCTGACCCGTCAGACGTGGATGGTCATCCGGAAATTGCAAAAAGCCGGTTACGTGAAAAGCGGGCCTGTAAAACTGGTACGCACTTCGGAATATGCAGCTTCGTTTTCATTTTTCTCTTTCGTTTTTGTCAATCCTTCAACAACTGATATCGAAATGTAAGTGATTGTGAACCACGAAAGTGAGCATATTCAGCAACGGCACTGGTTCGATTTGCTGCTCGTCGAATTGCTCTGTATGATGCAGTGGTTTAATCCGTTTGTATGGATTTATTCGCACCTGATCCGCCAGAACCATGAATACCTGGCCGACGAAATGGCGCTGCAATCGACTTCAGACCCGGCTATTTACCGGGCAACACTGCTGAACCAGATGCTTGGCACGCCGGTAATCAGTCTCGCCAATTCATTCAGTTATTCACTCAACAAAAAAAGATTTAAAATGATGAAAAAGAAAATAGATTCCCCGTTCAGAAAACTGAAAATGCTGCTTGTATTGCCCTTTATGGCTTTGGTTTTCTATGCTTTCGCAGAGCCGGAGTATATTTATTCTGCGCCTGCCACTTCCACTGAAAAGATTACAACAATCGCTGAAGCCCTAAACGAGTTGAATGCGCCAGTGGCTTTGCCGGCGGATAAACCTGGTAAGATAGTTCAAGATAAGCAAGATAAGATTGTTGAAGGGAAAGTGGTTAATGCTGTCAATGAAAATATCAGGAAAGAAAAAAATGTTGTAAAGGGAAAGGTGATTAATCCGGAAGGGAAACCTTTGCCAGGAACATCGGTTATTATTGTTGGAACACATGTTGGAACGATCACAGATAAAGATGGTAACTTTCAATTAAAGGATGTTTTGAAAGACGCAGAACTGGTATTTTCATTTGTCGGGTTTCAATCTGTAAAAGTAAAACCCGATTTTGAAAAGCCGATGGTGATTGAGATGGCTAAGCAGAATATTGGAATTGATGAAGTTGGTGTTGTAGTTTATGGAATTGCTCCTTCACCTCCACCACTATCGCCTGGTTACACTGTTAAAACATTAGGTTCAGAAAACCAACCATTAATTATCATTGATGGGGTTGAAATCAATAAAGAAATAATGGATCAGATTAAACCTGAGTCAATTATGTCGATCAGTGTACTGAAAGACAAAAGCGCAACCACAGTTTATGGTGAAAAAGGGAAGAACGGTGTTATCCTTATTACTTCAAAGAAGAGTGGTGCAGCAAGTAAGCCTCCGGAACCATTAAAATCAGAACAATTAACCGTAACGGGCAGTCCGATATATGTTGTCGTTGAGGAGATGCCTGAATTTCCCGGAGGGGAAATGGCATTAAAAAAATGGATTGCCAGTGAGGTCAAATATCCTGTTGAGGCTATGAAAAATAATATTCAAGGCAAAGTGTACGTCAACTTTGTTGTGGATGTTGACGGCAAAGTTATACTTGCCAAAATTGCGCGAGGAGTTGATCCGTTGCTTGACAAAGAAGCATTGCGGGTGACAAGTGCCCTTCCACTATGGAATCCTGGTAAACAAGATGGCAAAGCTGTAGCCGTATCATACACCATCCCGATCCAGTTTGCCCTTGACAATGAGCCTGCAACTGTTCAATCTGCAAAATCCGGTGAAAAAGAGGTTTTTGTTGTCGTTGAGGAGATGCCGGAATTCCCGGGGGGTGAGTTGGCATTAAGAAAGTTCATTGCCCAATCGGTAAAATATCCCGCAGAGGCTCAAAAAGCTGGTATTCAGGGGAAGGTATTTGTGACCTTTGTAGTAAACAGCAATGGCCTGGTAGAGGGTGCAAAGATAGCGCGGGGAATAGATCCTGCTCTTGATGCCGAGGCTATCAGAGTTGTCAGTTCGTTACCAGCCTGGATACCTGGCAAGCAGCGCGGACAGGCTGTTAATGTTTCGTATACGACCCCAATCGAGTTTAAGCTTCAGCCACTTTTAAAGGCGAAGTGAAAAATATGGGTGGAGGGGTGCTGATTGAATTTGTTCTTCCGTAAATTATTAACACAGACCTGACAGGTTTCCAAAACCTGTCAGGTCTTTCGTTTTTCTTATGCGGGACTGTGTTTGAATAAAGATTTAATTGTATGACAAATTCATGTCAACTTGTTGTAGCGGAACCGCGAGTTGCCCGTCAAGGCGCTAAAATTACAGTTCCCGGATCCCAGCTTGCCCATAAAAGCTTCCGGTTTGCAGTAGCGACAGGCAAATTTTCTTCAAAGAACTTCCCTGTTTCAGATCAATTATTTTAAAAAAGCGCAAAAAAAGTACACCTGGATTAAAAAAGCTAATATTTTGCCGATCTGTGAAATCACTTTTCCGCTCACTTGGGAAAGTTTTTCCCGCTTTTAAGAAACTTTCCCGCTCCTTTCAGCAACCTGCGGGTTCTGACAGGCAATTCAGGAGATAATATGCGTTTATCCGACCAGGGGAACGTCTTGTTAACGGATCGGAAATTAAAATTGCCCCTGCCGGTCGGATCATTCCTTCAGGCGGAGGCAATTTTTCTTTATTACAGTACAATATCCTTAATTCGCGCTGGCTTTTACGGGATTGACAACCTTTGCGCGTCCGGGATAACGTGACTGCAAATCGGCATATACGGTCTTCATGCCTGGTTCTCCTGCCTTTGCGGCTCCTTTTAAGGCGGTGTAAAAGACAAGAGCAGCCGTAAACGCCTCGCTGCCGGTTAACAGCGTAGTATCATCTAATTTCTCAACCAGTTGCTGCAGCGGATTTAATACCTTTTTGAGGTTGGTAAATCCATTGGTGTCCTTTTCGAATTCGGCCATATCAAGGAATGCGGGAACTACCTTGGGGTTCTGGTTGGCGTATTCAAACGCCTTGGTTACAAAAGCAAACGATTTGTCGCCCATCTTTGGCAACGCCCGCCTGTCGCCCGCTTTTAGGTTAATCAATTCAGGGAGGTTCTGACTGATGGTTTCAATTGCCCTGGTAATGTTGGCCATGGCTTCCTGACTAATCACAAAAGAGATCTTGTTTTCCATACCAATGAATTTAAATTATACATTAAATAACCCATCAACTATTGATGTTTTCAATGTTACAAAATAGTTGGTCTTGTATAATTACATTATCCGGTTATGTCCGTTTTTAAGCGATTAACCTTGAATATAAATTTGAGGGGTATCTTTTATTTTCCGGTCCAATGAGATCAGTGTTAATATTTTATCTGATCAAACAGTTCCTCCAAATTTTCCAAATGAAAAACTTGTATTTGGTAGCATTATTCGTTACTTTTGTGTTGTCCAAATCCATGCGATGAAAAGAGTTTTTAAAATCCGTGAAATCATTACGATCCTGACGAATCAGGGTTGGTATATAGCCAGGCATAACGGGACTAGTCATCAACAGTTTAAGCATCCAACCATTCGCAGAACTGTTACCGTTGATGGTAAACCTTCAGAGGATGTCTCGATCGACAATCTGAAAAGCATGGAAAAACAGACTGGTTTGAAGTTTAAGGATTTTGCGGAATAATTGCCGAAACTTAAAGAATTAAATATTGGTATAATGAAAATTTTAAAAGTTATTATCAGCAAAGCGGGTAAAGGAGTGTCAGGCCATTTATCCGAAATTGATGGGTATGTAATTGCCCGTGATTCGGTCGAAAAGCTAAAACGTGATTTACCTAAGGGTATTGCTTTTCACATCGAAGGATTATTTCAGGAGGAGCTTGTTGCATGGATGAATGAGCCCTATAATTTTGAATACGTTTTTCAGGACATTCCTTCACTTCTCGAAGGGTATAGCGGGTTTATCAATCAAACAAGTTTAGCCCGGATTTCAGGAATTAATGAGAGTTTAATGAGGCAATACGTTGCAGGGGTTAAAAGTCCAAGCCGTAAGGTAACCAAGCGTATTGAATCCGGATTAAAAAAATATGCGGATGAACTCCGGAATATTTTTTTTGCAGATTAGACCTAAAAAATGACGGAGTGAATTTTCAAGACCTGAAGATTCACCCCGTCATTTTAATGATTAAATCCAGCACAAACTCATTTCCTGCTGAAGATTAATCTGGTTATTTTAATGATTATCAATTCAGCACAAACTCATTTCCGGGTTCAGGGATTTCGATGGCTCCAAAACCTGCTTCCTTCATGCGGTCTTTATAGAACAACTGAGCCTCATAATCGCCATGAACCAGGAAGGTTTTCTTAATCTGTGACTTATCCTGGCAACTAAGAAAGTCCAGCATTTCGTTGTAGTCGCCATGTCCGCTGAAAGCTTCGATACGTTCAATGGTGGCATTTACCTTATAGTGGGTTCCG
>JBBSDG010000072.1:0-14126 GCA_038249635.1 Bacteroidales bacterium
AGGATCGCCTGAAAATTCAAATTTCGCTATTTCTTCTTCTGAAACCGAATTTCCCTTTTTTTCAAGCGCTGTTTTTAGCGTTGATGCAGAGAATTTTACTTGTTCCGAATTTACCGGATAGTAGATTTGTGCATTTTCGGCATAGGAAATGAATGGAACGTACACCAATACAGTGAAGCAAAATAGAAACAACAGATGAAGTCGGGTTATAAAATGTAAAGTTTTGGCCAATAATCTCATTTCCTTATAATTTAGGTTTTGGTTAATTTAAATAAGTTGATCTAAACTATTAATTTGCAAACTCTTTCGCCTCAATATCCATTTCTCTCGTATATTTTCCCGGATGATTTGTTATGATCCTTATGTTTTTGTAATGAACAAGAATTTTCTCTTTTTCCGGAAAGTTACCCATGGCATGAATCTTAAAAGCAATATAGCCATTGGTGTATTTTGAATTGAGCATGTTACAGGTTGGTATTCCGTTAATCCATACTTTAATATGTTTCCCAATGGCCTCGACCCTGAAGTGGTTCCACTCATTCATTATGAAAGCATTGCGGGCCCCTTCGTCATTGGCCAGCGTGTACCACCAGTGCCAGCTCTTTCCAAAATCATCGAAAACTCCACCTGTCCATTTTCGTGGAGTGGGATCAATTTTAATTTGATAGCCGTATAATGAAACTGATGCAGTATCGGGGGTCTCAATGCACCGAAGTAAAATGCCGGTATGAAAATCACCATCAAGTTTGCAATCTGTTTCGAATATAAAATCTCCATATTTCCCATTTGTCCGAACAAAGGTGTGTTCGGGTGTATTGCAAACCATGTGGCAAACAATCGCGCTGTCCTCTACCCATGCTTTCGCATCACTTCCTACAATTGACCAACCGCCCAGGTTTTGGCCATTGAATAGTGAAATCCAGGGTTCTTTTGCTTCAGATTTGGCACTTAAAACTAAAGTAAACACCAATAAATGAATCAAAAGTACAGGATTAAGAGTTTTCCTTTTTTTCATGTTCAAAAATTAAAGTTTACTGGATATCAGCTCTATACCTTTTTTGTTCCCCATGTTTCCTGAATATTTCCGTTCAGTAGCATTGTTCCAATGTTCGTGAACACCCAGACTCTGTAAACCGCTTCCATCATTTTCAGGATCATATTTTGTACCGGATGGCGGATTTCCTGCCAAAGCACATTCCTGAAACTGGTTATCCTGATTGCCATTAAAGCTTGGATTTCCATTGTACAGGTTAGGTTCGCTCGAAATAAAATCATAAACTACTGATTCAAGAGCAACCGGATCCTGTGACATGAGCAGGCTCGAAAACCAATCGTTTTTAAATGCCGACATCCGTTTTACAGGTCCGGTTTGATTGACTGCAGTGTACAAACCATCAGCTAGGTATAAAAAGGTTTTGCTGTTCAGTAGCTTGTGACCAAGCAGTACCGGAGCCGAATGTGGGTCGTTCAGTTTGTTTGGGTTTGGATAATCCCATAAAGCAAATTTGTGAAGTGTTGCAGGATGGAATTTATTGAACTCGAAACCCCAAACCGAACCAAAGTGGTTTTTGGCTGCCGAAGTAATTCCAAAAACGCGATGAGGCCTCACCAGTGAATAATTAATGATGTATGTTGCCTCCGAATACGATTTCGGGAAACACATCCGGTATTTTGAACCATCGGGCATGTTGAACCAAACTAATGCCGAAGTATCAGGCACAGCGGCCTGGCAATAGGGCCTGTTTCTTGCTTCGCACTCCTCAAACATTATGTGCTGAAAATCTTGAGATGGATTTTTTCGAATCCGGTTGATGATCTGATCTCCGATAAACCTCGACGGATCGGTGATCATAATATCTTCACCGGCAACTCCAGCCTGATAGATCAATTGCGCTATAAGGCCGTATACCATTTGAGGACTGGGATATCCCTGATTTTTCCATTCATCGTTTGAATTGCGAAGGGCATTCATGTTCACCTTAATTATAATTTTTTCACCTTTTGTATAGCCCTTGTTTGCTTGTCCATTTTGCTTGTTATTAAATTCAAACAGTTTTTGCCATGCTTCCTTATCCGTATTAGCACCGCTAAGTTTGCGGAGGGTAACCGAAAGCATTGCATTTGCTTCTTTCTGGTTGGTGTTGTTATCGTCCCACCAATTTCCATTCACCTCGTCCCAACTTGTTGCATTAAAATCCTGCGTCCAGCTAACCCGTCCGGGGAAAATTCCTTTCGCTTCGCCCATTGGGTTGTTTACTCCATCAGGAGGTGTAAGTACTGGTTTAATTTCATCGTTAACAGAACTGGCAATGCCCCAGGTAAATGAAATGAGTAAAGCAGCTCCGGCAATTAAAACCAGGGCAGCTGATTTATTGATCTTCCTGATTTTCTGATAAAGGGTTAATGAAGCCACAATGCTTACCAGGTATACCAGAAAACTTCCTCCTATACCGGCAGCAACTTGCTGGCAAGGATATGCAGCCCTGCTGGGTTTGGGTAGAACACGGAACAGAAACCATATTATTGCCAGAATTCCAACAACAGGAAATGCGAGTCTGGCATAGATATTATCGAATCGAAATTTAACAATACGTCCTGATTTAGGACATCGTTTGACTAAGAATCCCGGAATCCATTTACTTTTCATTTTTTTCAATTTTTAGGTTCTGAAAAATTAGTGCTATTGATAAATGATAAATCCACCTCTGGGCAGGAGGTTCAACTCTATACTTTCCTTATTTTCCAAAAGTGAACAACCTGGTTTATCTTCGGGTACATTACCATCTGTTATCAGCGTTGAAATATCAAGCTTTTCAGGAAATTCAATGCTTACTTTTTGTACTTCATTTTTACCATTGATTCCTGCTATGTACCATTTCCCATCCTTTTTGCGTGCAACTACAAACAATTCTCCGGGTTTCCAATCCAGCAGGCGGGTTTCGTCCCAGGTTGCCGGCACAACTTTCAGGAACTGCCGGGCTTCTTCTGGGAGGTTACGGTAACCTTCAGGGCGGTCGGCAAAATGAATGATGCCGCTTTCGTAGACCACCGCCAGGGCTAATTCGTAAGCCGAAGTGGTCAAATGTGGATATTTTTGATTGGTCAACGTAACCGGTGTATAATCGGTTGGGCCAATGGCGCCACGAACAAGTGCTGCAACGGTGTTGAAACGAGCGGCCATTTCAGGATATGGCTTCGAATACCTGTAACATTCGGCTCCTTTGATGGCTTCCATGCTCATTAAGTTGGGGTAAGTTCGTGTCCATCCACGTGGCAAGGTGCAACCGTGAAAATTAACCAGCAACTTATGTTTGGCTGCATCGCTTAAAATATCGAGGTAAAGCTGAATGGTATTTTGTTTGTCGGAAGCAAAGAAATCAACTTTAATGCCTTTGATTCCAAGTGCCTCTATTCGTGCCATTTCCTGCTCGCGCGTGTCGGCGTTAAACATCAGGAAATCCTCATCTTTCTGGGTTGAATCGCGCCGGCCACCAGAGTTATACCAAATGGTCAGGTCAACATTCTTTGTCTTGGCATACGATACCAACTCCTCGGCTGAACCTTCAGGCATCCTGGGCCAGCCTCCGTCAATCAGGGAATATTCCCAGCCCATTTCAGCCGAGAGGTCGATAAATTCCTTAAGGTTTTTTACATTGCGACCACTGGTGCTCGACCACCATTCCCAAGATGAACGTCCGGGTTTTATCCACGAAGTATCTTCAAGCTTACATGGCTCTGCAAGGTGATAAACCATTGAAGATTCGTAAACATCCTTAACCGATTTTCCAATTACGATAAACCGCCAGGGCATTTGCCAGGGAAGACTTGAAATAGGTGAAACTTCTCCTTTCCCATAGCGTTCGTTGGCTTCAGGGAATGCGATGGAATACAGCCCGCTTCCTTTGTTATTATCAACGTGCGAGCCGCAGTAATTTGCATCCAGACCGGATTCAGAAATAAGCAGCCAGTGATTTTCGTTGCTGAACAGCAAAGGGAAGGCCCAGCCAATACTGTCGGGCGAAATATCTCCAACTTTTACCGCCAAATAGTCTTTTTCATATCCGGGTTGACCATATCCATTCGAAGGTTCATAAGGCGATACCCAGCCTTGTGCTGTTTCAGGTATTTTAAAACCTGTTTTTTCAGATAAAACATTAAAGCTTTCTTCCGACTTGTCATTAAAAACATAGCGAAATGCAACTCCTTCGTTAAAAATCCTGAAAACAATGTCCAAACGCTGTCCTTGTGTATTTTTTACTGAAAGGATCGCTTCATTGGCTTTATAGGATAGTTTTATTTGCTTTCCTGAAATCATGGTATAAGTATCGCTAACTTCCCTGATTTTGGAAAGGCTGTCAACCTTCAGGTTTCCAAAAAACAAAGCGTCGTTTCTTTCAAGTCCCAAAGGAGATGGCAGCATGATAACTGACTCCTTTCCTGAATCAGATGATGTTACAGCGTAATTTAGGTTCCCATTTTCAGAACTAAGCTGTACTTTCAGGTTTCCGGAAGGCGATTCAATGGTCCATGAATTACTGACTTGCCTGCAAGAAAGAAGTGTCAGCAAAATGCTGATGGTTATTATGAATTTCATCTGATAGTTATAGTTGGTTTAAGTTTTTAGAAAGAAAGATTCTTTATAATAAAATAGTTATCAATTTTTTGCTGATTGGATAATCCAATTTCAACGGGCCGGTTTGATTTGCGATCATAAAGTTGAATGGCTAATCGGTAATTGCCTTTTAATTTCTTGTCGAATCTCGCCGAATAGCTTTCAGTGTAAGTTTGACCAGGTATCCAATTCATATTTCCTGAATCATCAATTGTAAAAGCAATAGATTCTTTTGAAGAATCTTCAGGTATTAACTTACCCCTAAGTTGATAAACCTGATATGCCGGTGCAATCCCTTTGTTCAGCCACTCGATTTCGAATTGTATGTTTTGATTGCCAGCATCAGAAATTTTTACCGACTTTGGGAAATACCAGTAGCCACATCGGTTCAATAATTCATTCGTCAATTCAGGGTTATCTTTCAGCCAATCGCCCAAATAACCATGAAATCCAATATAAGTAGCATGTTCCAATTCCATTGCCTTTTTGAAAATCACAGCCCCTGAGAAACCCACTTTAGGTATGATATCTTTTCCGTTTTTTCCAAGCCACAATCCGTTTCCCTTAACAGCTTTGTAATGTTCCGATTCAAAGATAACTGGCTTTTTAAAATATAGGGGGTCATAAAAATGAGGATGGCTTACAGACCATGTTTTCAAGTTGTTTTCAATATAAAATTTCACCATCGGACTATCATCGCGAAGAGTAAAGCCATGATTAACAGCATAATCATAGAGTTCAGTAACATCCTCTTTGCTTTTATTCCAATAAAGTAAATCGTCGGTGACAACCAATTGTGTGTTTTTATAATTTTTCAGGTAAACATCCATGTTGGCTTTCACTTCTTTTACTGTTGGAGGTATTCGGGTTGAGGGATGCGTATGTCCTTCGCCCCAGTCGCCAATACTGCCGACATCAATGTATCGCAGCCAGGGTTTTCCGTCGTATCTGGCAGCAAATGCCTTGTGAAAATTATCAAGTTTTTCAAGGTAAACCGGATCGTCCCAAACAGGAGTCCAAACCGGTGGTCCAAATTTATCGGGAACTATGCCTTTTGCACCTGCTTTTTGAACCCATGACGGGGTAGCATAATACACTCCATCGATTTCTTCGGGCAATGAACCTGGCGTTTTCCCGGTCTCTTTACTCGAAATACGAAAAGAAATGCCATAACCCATCGGAACATATTTGTCAATAATGGTATCGATGACGGCCCAGTTGTATTTTCCTTCTTCTGGTTCGAGAAAAGCCCAGCATAAGCGGAGATACAGATGATCCATACCGGGGAATGAAGTCAAATCGGTTTCATTCTGGATTAAATACTTATTTGTCCCGTTATCGAGCATGTGGTGATACCAGCCTTTGTCGGGATTGGCCAGTGGCCGTATAGTGTCCCATTGGTTTTCAAGATTTGTTTTTGTTGGTTCTTTTTCCGAAAATACTTCGAAGGATATAAGTATCAGTGCAATTATAAGAACAAGAAACTGTTTCATTTTATATTACTTATCTGTTTTTTTAAAATATGGCAATCTGTCAAGTGGAACCTCAATCGTATATGATTTTTCCCCTTTGTATTTTTTTCCATCATCAGAAATCCAATTTCCTTTTGGAAGTATAACCTCTCGTGCGAAGCCTTTCGCAACCATCGGAGCTACCAGTAAATTTTCACCAAGGAAGAATTGGTCTTTTATGGCTTCAAATCCCATGTTCGGATAATAATATTCCATCGGGGCAACAATTAGTTCACCTGTTTTTGCCGATGCTTTTGCCAGTTGCATAATGAGCGAATTAAATATATCCCTCAGAGCGACGGATTTTTTAACGGCATCAAAATGTTCCTTGTCGAGAATTCGCCAGGGTGCCACAGAAAACTGCATCATTGGCATCAAAGCATGGCACTGGGCGGAACGCACCACCAAGTCTTGGTCAATAAGCGCATCGTCGGTAAACGTATCGAGCAATCCACCTCCAATCATGTCGGGGCAAGCAAACGTATACCCTGAAAGACTTTCGATCATCATCAGCGGTATGAGCTTTTGGAGATCTTCCCAGTTATGTTTTTTGTCGTGTAGGCGCTGTGCCAGTGGTTGCCCGGCCATTTTCCAGCAGGCCCTGTACTCATTTAAGGGGAATCGAAGGCCAAATTGCGCATAAAGTTCGGCTTGCTTGTTGGGTGTAACATTTCCCATACTTAGCGTATTGGATGGATAGAAATTTAGGTCGGCTGCATCAAACTTAAATCCATCGATGTTGTAATCGTGAACCAGCCGGTCTAATTGTGCATTGAACCATTTTACTGCTTCGGGGTTTGAAAAATCGAGTTCTGCCGAAACGCCGTTCCACCATCGGATCATCGCCGGATTTTTAGCTGTTTCCCAGGTGTCGTTAGGTTTTTCCTTTTCAAGCATAAATGCTTTTTTGTCTTTCAATTCGTAATACAACAGTTTTTGATCAGCGCTTACGAATGGGCATATCCAAAGCATTACCTTAAATCCCATTTTTTGCAACTCATCGATCATCTGTTTCGGATTGGGGAAACGTCCTGGATGAAAATCCCAAATGCCGTAGTCTTCCTGCCAGGTGTCATCGATCATAAACACACCGGGAGGAAGTCCGTTGTCAAGAATAGCATTTGCATATTTCAATATATCGGCCTGATTGTGATGGTAGTTCAACTCAATCCAGGTGTTGTATTGTGGATTGGAAAATAATAATTCATCGGGCATTTTTCCAGAAGGAGGGAAGAAATTTGCTGATGCATGATTTCGTGCTTCTTTAAGGCTTTTCCCGTTTCTTCCCCAGGCGATTTCTCCATGGTTTTCGGTAATAACAATCTGGCTATCTTCAACCGTAAATTTAAAAGGTTCTTCACTCCAAACGTACAAACCATTATTACTAAGTAATAATGGCTGGATTTGGTTACTCTTATTATTGCCATAAAAATTAAAACTATAACCTTTTTGTAATGGCATTTTTTCGCCATCATTTATTGTTCCCGACCAGATTCTCTCACCAGGGAGAAGTTTAATTTCGATATTTTGAGCATGAAGAACCTGAGTGAATGTCAGACAGAAACATCCAAGAAGAAACAGTAAATTGAATTTTTTAAGCATGATTAAGCTGGTTAGTTTGTTGTTATGCACAATTTTAATTAAAAATATTCAATCAACAACATATTTTCGGGCATACCTGAAAAAATTGACTTTTGCTGAAACAATCAATGCAATCAGATTTTGTGTTGAGTGTCAGGGGTTAATTGGAGCTGCGAGTGGCATCCTGGGAGTTCCTCCGCCACCGATGGCAAAAGCTGCATTGTTGTCGACGACATGCAAGTTCAGGAAAATCCGATCGATATCCCGGCTCCATGGCGTGTTTTTATTACTTTGAGCGAAACTAAAGCCCCAGTTTTTAAGGAATTCTTGCGTAAACCGTCCATCCGGCGACCATTCGGTTTCAATGGCATAGACATCCCATGCCGTATCGTCAACAATATAGGCTCCGTAGTTCTGGAAAGCTTCAGCAAGTATTCGTGCCGGCTGGGTTTCAAAGCCCAGTGAATCGAGTTTCATTTTTGCCGGAAGTGCCAGCAATGCTCCCATTCTGCATGATTTTACGACTGGAGCGGTACGCGTGGTTCCATAATTTTGTGGTGCACTTGCGTCAGCCGTTTTTGCCGGCCAACGATAACCTTGAGTTTCGCTGTCGTAGTAAAAGTTTCTTTTACCAAAAAGGTTGACTTTAAGTGCATGTCGGATTGATCCGGATGTTGGTGTTAATTCTCCCAGTCTCAGTGTACCTCCAATAACCGATAATCCTGATCCTCCATGTGCGCCAAAAATCCCTTCTCCATATAAATCAACATCATCCCATACATACCTCGATGTTGCTCCTTTCGTTGAATCGCAAAAAGCAAAAGGTTGTGTTTGTTTTATGGTGCGCTTGTCAGGCATTAACACTGCCAAGCCAGCGTTAGGAGTTCTTCCATCCCAGGTTGTAGGACTGACAACAAATTTTTTGGGAATTGGGGCAGAAAAGAGAATCCCACCATCAATTGTACATCTGCTTTTAGTTTGATCCCATCCGGCATTGTTTTGATAAACGTTGACCAAGATTGCAGTTGGTTTTAATACGATATAATCTTCGTCGATGGTTAATCCCGCGCTCATAGCCTTTTCAATTTTTGCATGAACATAAACTGCTTTAGACCCAATAGGCATATTCCAAATTGACTTTTGCGCAAAGGGCCATTTGAGCGGATCACGTGGCCCTTTTTCAACTAGGATTTCGGTTTTATTATCCGTTGAGTCGTCTTCAGGGTTAGTGCCATCGTTGCCTGAACAAGATAAAAAAACTACAATAAATACATAATGTATAATTTTTTTCATAATATATTTGATGGTATTGGGTTAATAATTTTTGAATTTCAGTCCATAAAGTGAAGAAAGATAACAAGTGAAGCTTCACTTGTTATCTTTCAATTTAGCTAATTAAGTTTAGTCTTTTACTATAATTTGTTGAATTTTTAGTAGCCTGGATTTTGTTGGTCGGCTGTCATTGCTGCATTATTTTGAAGCTCAGAGAGCGGTATAGGCCATAAAAGGTGGGTCCCAACCTGGAATGAGAATTGTGTGTTATGATTAGACTGTTTAAACCCGAAGTCTTCAGCAGACCATTTTGAAAGGTCGATGTAACCTGCACTGTGCCATCTTCTTAAGTCAGACCACCTAATATCATCCTCTCCTGCTAGTTCCAAAAGGCGTTCTTTCATAATATCGTTCATCGAAATAGCTAAAGTAAAATCAGCAGGTTGCAAGGAAGCTGGTGAAACAGATTGACGGGCACGTTGTCTTATTTCATTCAACTGAGCCCTGGCTTTCGGTTCATTTCCGGCTTGCAGATAGGCTTCGGCTGCCAGAAGTTTAACATCGGCAAGGCGTAATATCCTGTTATTGTTCAAAGAGATTGATCCATATTTGGTATCCAATGGACCGAGCCTGTCACCATTCACGTATTTTACGAATTGATAGCCGCCGAAAAATGACCACTTTTTACCAATTTTTAAAGCATTCACAGGGTATGGGCTTCCTTTTGGTGTGAGAATAATGGTTTCTTCCATGCGGGGATCTGCAACATCGAAAGAGTTGATGAGTTTATCGGACGGACCGAATGCTCCACCGAAATAAGAATCTCTTTGCCAGTTGTCTGCAGCTAAATACATTAAAGAAACACCAACTGATGCAGCATCAGTTCCCTGGTTGTTGTATAACCATGGATTGTCTTCTTTAAGATTAAATGAAGCCTGGTACTCATAAAGTGACTCCATATTGTTTTCGGTACGGTAATCGAAATTCTCACCGAACTTCACATTAGCGATCGAAGAATATGCAGGGTCAATTTTTTCGAAGTAAGAAATTGCGCTCGCATAATCTGACTGCTTGTTACCTCCGGTATATTTGTCAGCATTACAAGCCCTTAGGACATATAGTTTTACAAGTAATCCGCGAGCGCTATTTTTAAAAACCCTTCCTTTAAACCTATTTTCCCATGTGTCAGGTAGCAGATCAATGGCTTTCTTCAGGTCGTTGATTGCCTGGTCTAGCAGTTCAAAATCTTTGGCCATTGGCAAACTTGCTTCAGTTGGCGCTTTTAAACGCACATTCTGATTAGGCGCTTTGCGCCAGTTATCCCAAAGTTTGGCATTTGCCCACGAACGTAAAAACAACGCTTCACCCATACACCAATCCGAAAGGCCCTTGGTGGTGAACACTTTCAAAACTTCAGTATCCTGAAGTTTTTCAATCATCAGGTTTGCTCGTGAAACAGTAATGTAAAGGAATTGCCAGTTTCGCTGTATTTTACCATCAGACGACTGAAGGCTCGCAAATGCATCGTACTGCATGTTGGAGTTGTTTGCCATTGTCAGATCATCGCCCATTAACAGCCTTGGAACCATAGTCGGACCTCCATCATTATAATTTGCACCATAAAGGTTGGCAACTTCTGCATAAATAGCCCCAATTCCCCTGTTTACTCGGTTTTCATCGCTGAAGAAGTTCGATTCAAGCTCCGACATTAACGGAATCTCAACTGCCTTTTCGCACGAACTAAAAAGAGTTGCTGAAAAAAGTGTGAGAAGGAATATTATTGTTTTGAAATTTATTTTTTTCATAACCAATTTCATTTAGATAATTTTAAAATTTAAGTGTTAAGCCAGTATAGAAAACAACCGGAGCAGGATTGTAATCATCTTCAGGATCAAGGCCAGTGTATTTTGTAATGGTGAATGCATTCGAACATCCTACAAATAAGCGGCCCTGGCTAAGTATTGAACTTGTCAATTGCTTAATCTTTTCTGTAGTCAGTGAAAATCCCAACTGAATATTTGAAAGCCTGAAATACCCTGCATCCTCTACCCAATAATTTGACATCCTGGTATTCGCTGCCGGATCGCCAAAATATAAACGTGGGATAGATGTATTTGTATTATCAGTTCTCCAGGCATTTTTAATCTCCTGAAGTTGATTCACAGCGTGAGTTCCTGTGTTCAGAAAAGATTTTTTAATATTATTTACTTTCTGGACATCGCCAACGCCCATCCCCTGGATCGATAAATCGAATCCTTTGTATTCACAGGAAAAGTTTAAACCATAATAGTAACCTGGAATGGTTTTTCCAAGCATTTCCTGATCAAACTGGTCAATTTTACCGTCAGTAGAAGTGGAGTAACCTTTAATCTTCTCTTCATCGGTAACTGGCGCCGAGCGTAAATCTTTAAAGTATAAATCGCCTCCGTTTATTAAAGTCTCTTTGCCCTTATAATTTACATCGGTAACTTCACTCATTCGGGCATCAACTTCCTCTCGGTTTTGATACATGCCACCAACCTGGTATCCCCTAATGTAGAACATCGGATAACCTTCTTCAATACCACTTCCTAACATAGGTATTCCTTTATACATTTTTTCCACCCTGTTTTTTACCGTCGTGATATTCCCTCCAAACGAATATTTGAATTCATTGATTTTATCGGAATACTGAAGGTTCAATTCAATACCTTTATTGGTAACTTGCCCGATGTTCTGAACCGGATTATTAAGAACCCCTGCGCTTAAAGGCATTGTTACTGTTTGGAGGATTCCATCGGTTATCTTGTCGTAATATTCAAGGGAACCTGATAACTTTTCAAAAATAGTAAAATCAGCACCGATATTTTGGGTGGTAGTTTTTTCCCAGGTAAGTATTTTGTTTGCCATACCTGAAACGGTTGCTCCACTGGTTACCGGAGTCTTTCCATCCGGTGAAGTTCCCCATGAATAAACTCCCCCCCCTGAGATTGTTGATAAAAACGCCATATCATTAACTTCCTGATTTCCTAAAGAACCCCAGCTTGCGCGAACTTTCAGGTCGTTTATCCAGCCTAGCGACTTCATAAAATCTTCTTCTTTAGCCCGCCAGGCAATAGATACGCCAGGAAATGTAGCCCATCGGGTTTCTGGAGAAAAGCGAGAACTTCCATCCCTCCTTGCTGTTACATCAAGGTAATATTTGTGGTTGTAATTGTAACTTGCACGGAACAATACCCCTGCGAGAGCTCCTTTGTTTTGACCAGTAGTTACGCCAATATCCTGTGGTTGAAGCGGTGGAACCAGGTTAAAAAGATTAGGGTCTTTGGTGGTCATATAATAAGTATACCCTTTGTAAAACTTGGCATAATAAGTCTGAGCCATGGCGTTGAACAGCAAATCGAAACTATGCTTGCCGAGACTGTTGGTGTAATTGGCAGTAAACTCCTTTATCATATTTATGTTGTCGGTATTCCTTTCTTCGTAATAACCCACAGAATTTGGATAGGCCAAAGGATTTGGTGCTGTGTATGAGAATACCGAACTCTTGTATTGGTTGTAGTTGTGAATCTCGTTGTTGAATTTATCGATGCTGATGTTGCCTTTAAGTTTCAAATTCTTGATTGGGGTAATCTCAAGATAAGCGGTACCCATGTTACGTAAGCCTGAGTTTTTATTATACGTCATTGAATGGGTACCGAAAAAGTTGGTTCTTGTCATTGTACCGTATTTAATAGTGTTATTCCATGAACCATCGGGCATGAATCCCTGAACCGCTCCTGCATAACCGTTCAAACCATTCGCATCGTATATTGGTTGCCAGGGTGGATACATTGACCTGTCAGCAATTGATCCAACTGAACTATTCTGTTGTCCTGATTCGTAGGCCATACGAAGGTTTATCCCGGTGCGGATATATTTATTTACTTCAGTATTGATATTAATGGCTCCCGAATAACGCTCCAGGTTGTTAAAAAGCCTGACAGCCTCTTGATTGGTGTAACCAAACGAAACCGAATAATCAGTTTTATCTGTTCCACCCGATACACGAATTGAATGTTCCTGGGTTGGGGCATTTTTATTTTTACCAGCTTCCTGCCAGTCGTAGGTTGGGCTGTTTCCCAAATATCCCGGACTTGAAGGGTCAAAAAATGGGGCATCGAGCGCCTTATTCGTTGTAATTGGGAGTCCATTAGAGGTATAAAACTGATAGAAATGATCAGCATAATCCTTGGTATTCAATACATTAAGGTGTTGGTATTGGTTTTGAATGCTGTATTTCATCGAATAATCAATAGTTGCCTTTTCTTTTTTACCTTTTTTAGTGGTAATCAGAATAACACCATTTCCTGCCCTAACGCCATAAATAGCAGCAGCTGACGCATCTTTCAGTACCGAAATTGATTCAATATCATTGGGGTCTATCATCGACATCACGTTGATATTTCCGCGATTGTAGGTATTGGGATCGCCACCGGATTCAATACCTGCGCCGTACTCCTTAATTGGGATTCCATCAATCACATAAAGAGGACCTGCAATTCCCCAGGTATTTACTCCCCTGATTCTGACTGTTTGCCATGAGAAAGGGTCACCCTGGTTGCCTATAACCTGAACACCCGACATCTGGCCTTGCATGGCCAATTCTGGAGATAGGGAAACTTTATTGCTGATTTTATCGGAAGATATCGAGGAAATGGCAGTTGTTATATCTCTTTTGTTTCGGGTTCCGTAACCAATAACTACAACATCTTCAATACCAACTGTTTCTTCCTCCAGAGTAACATTAATGGCTGTTTTATTTCCAACCATAACTTCCTGCGCTTTCATCCCAACAAACGAAAACTGTAAAACCGCATTTTCAGGAATATTAGACAAAGAGAAATTTCCGTTTCCATCGGTAATGTTTCCGTTGGTAGTGCCTTTTACTACTACAGAAACACCTGGTAGCGAGCTGCCCGAAGAGTCTGTGACTTTACCCGTAACCTTTTTGCCCTGTTGCTGAGCTCCCTGATTCAACAGTTCCGAACTATTGGTCAGAACAATCTGCCGGTCAATAATGGTGTATTTGACATCTGTACCTGCAAACAGATCGTTAAGAACCTCTTGGATCATAGCACCCTTGACCTGAATATCCACTTTTCTGGTCGTGTTAATCTGATCCTGATTGA
>JBBSDG010000073.1:0-13989 GCA_038249635.1 Bacteroidales bacterium
CTTGATCTTTTATTCGCCCATTGCTTATTTTTAAAGGAGCTCATGAGACCGCTTTGCTAAGTTGGTACTTTTCCATCAAGGGAAAAGGACGAAAAAATAAATATTAATTCAATTTCCGAATTAATTCATCAATCTATTCTAATTATTTTAACAAATCATATATCTAATGTGGACGTAACTTTTCCAGCACATCAAAATATTATGTTACCGGTGCTTGGAGAACCAACCTTATGACGTTTTATTGTATGATGATTTAATTATTCACCAGCAGACCCCCCGGATTTATTCAAAAGAGGAACCCCGGAACCTGGAACCTTTTCGCTTCGACTCCGCTCAGTACCCGGAATCACTTGAATCCTTTAAACGCGAAGCATTGAACTCTTGAACGCGAAGCATTGAACCCGTCACTGCGAGGAGGAACGACGAAGCAGGAACGCGAAGCATTGAACCCGTTACTGCGAGGAGGAACGACGAAGCAGGAACGCGAAGCATTGAACCCTTGAAACCCCTAAAACAACTTAATTCCAACGCTCACATTAAAAATATTGTTTTTCATTTGTAAATTACTGCTGCCATTATACGCATTATCAATGCCCATTTCGTAACGCACATCCAAAGTCACAAAAAGAATATCCATCCCGGCTCCCATCTGTACCGACCACATGCTGTTTTTTATATCATCAACTGTATGAATAGGCCAAAGTTCACTCACCGTTGAAGGATTCAACTTTTTATCCAAAACAAAAGTTACAGTAGGCCCAACCATGAACCTAAGATTAAATGCTTTTGTATTAATAATTTTTGCTCCCAGAAGCACAGGGACTTTAATTGACGTTAAAGTAACATCCTGGCGTTGAACCAAAGCCCCTGCACTTTTGGATAGTGTGGATTTACTAATCTGATAATTTGCTTCGGGCTGAAAATAAACCTTCTTCCCGATGCGGATGAAACCACCGACCTGGAATGAGTTTTTGATACTAGCCTGAATTGAATCAACATTACTGGTTATTTTATAGGAATTGTAACCTACTTTAGGTCCAATACTAAAAGCTCCTTGTGCATCAACAGCTGTTGCAAAAGCAATCAAAAGTATTATCAAAAGAAAATTTCTCATGGTTCGCTTTTTTTTCAATAAGAACGTCTTGATTACAAAGTTAGTATAGTATAAGATATTTTGTATGTTTCGGGAGCAAACTTCGCTTGTATAAATTGCATAATGTTGAAATATTTTACCGATATTTGCACATTATTTTAAACTAAATCGACCATTCAAATGAGAACGAAAATTAAATTATTAATCCTTTTATCACTGGCAACCTTTGCCGCTAATGCACAATATTCGCCTTTTAGTTTTGGATTAAAGGCAGCTCCACAAATTAACTGGATGAAACCCAATGCTGATTTCATTCAGGGGAATGGGGCAAAAATTGGTTTTTCCTGGGGGTTTATTGCCGAGAAAAATTTTAGCGAAAATTATAGCATTAACAGTGGCTTTAATATGCTTTTCAATGGCGGAAAACTCAAAATCACAAATTCAGCAAACGGAACAGTTACCAACAGAAATTACTTTTTAAAATACATTGAGATTCCGGTTACATTGAAAATGCGAACAAATCCGATTGGCGGGATACGTTACTTCGGCCGCATCGGAGTTGGTTCTGCTTTTAAAATAGGTTCCAAATCTACCGATGAGGTAACTGCAACAGGTGGGGTAACTACTACTAATCCTAAAAAGACAAACGATAATATAAGTTTCGTACGCGAATCCTTAATTATCGGTGCTGGTGGCATATACGAACTCAATGAAGGCCCGAAATTAGGTCTGGAACTAACTTTTAATAACGGATTCACAAACATCCTGACTGAGAAAAACGAAAAAGCAATGCCTAATTCGCTGGAACTTGCTTTCTCTATAATTTTCTAACATAAATTATTTTCTTTTTTTCAGCCCGGGTATTCATCCGGGCTTTATTTTTGCATAAAAGTTCCGTTATGCGTATAGCACTCGCTCAGTTAAATTACATCATCGGCGATTTTGACCTGAATACCGCTAAAATTATTGATGCCATTGAAAAATGCAGGCAACAAGGCGCCGATCTGGTTGTATTTGCCGAGTTATCGGTATGTGGTTACCCGCCCCGCGATTTCCTTGAATTCAATGATTTTATTGAGAAAAGCTACATAGCAATAGATACGATTGCAGCACATTGTACAGGAATTGCCGCTATTGTCGGTGCGCCATCGCGAAACCCGGATGTAAAAGGTAAAAGTCTTTTTAATTCAGCCTGGCTGCTATCCGATGGGAAAGTTCAGGCTCTGGCGCATAAGGCGTTGTTGCCTACATACGATATTTTTGACGAATACCGGTATTTTGAACCAAACCGCCAATTCAACTGTGTTACTTATAAGGGTGTAAAAATTGCCCTCACCATTTGCGAGGATATATGGAACCTGGTTCCTGATCCGCTCTATATTTCAAGTCCGATGGATGTGCTGACAAAACAGTATCCGGATATTATGATCAATATTTCAGCATCACCCTTTAATTATGATCAGCAAAAAACAAGACCCGGAATCCTCCAGGCAAACACCGATCAGTATAAAATTCCTTTGGTATATGTAAACCAGGTTGGGGCACAAACGGAACTCCTGTTCGATGGCAATTCAGTTGTGCTGGATAAAGATGGAAATACAGTTGCCTGCTGCAAGGCTTTCGATGAAGACATCTGCATGGTTGATTTTAATCCGGATAACAGATCGGTTACTTCAGATTCGCCTTTTGTAGATGAAGATCAATCTAAAACAGCTTTGATCCACGATGCTCTCGTGATGGGGATCAGGGATTATTTTGCAAAAATGGGTTTTTCAAAAGCCATCCTTGGCCTTTCGGGAGGAATTGATTCGGCTGTAACGCTTGTTCTGGCTGCAGAAGCGCTGGGAAACAAAAATGTGTATGCAGTACTTTTACCCTCGGAATATTCATCAGATCATTCTATAAACGATGCAGTGGCTTTGGCCAGGAACCTGGACTGCAAATACGATACTATCAGTATTGCAGATGGATATTCGGCTATTCTTGAATCGCTGCAACCTTATTTTAAGGATTTGCCATTCAATGTGGCAGAAGAGAATATACAAGCCCGGACACGTGCGGTTCTGCTGATGGCTATGGCAAATAAATTCGGATATATCCTGCTTAATACTTCCAATAAAAGCGAAGCAGCCGTGGGATATGGCACTTTGTACGGCGATATGTGTGGAGGAATTTCGGTATTGGGCGATGTTTACAAAACCGAAGTGTATGAGCTGGCACACTATATTAACCGCGACCGTGAAATTATCCCACTAAACAGTATTACCAAACCACCATCGGCCGAGCTTCGCCCCGGGCAAAAGGACAGCGACTCACTCCCTGAATATGATATTCTCGATCAGATTTTATACAACTATATCGAGCTTCGTCAAAGCCCTTCGGATTTGATTGAAAATGGTTTTGACGAAAGTGTTGTTAAACGTGTTTTAAAAATGGTAAATATGAACGAATGGAAACGGCATCAGACCCCGCCAATTCTGCGTATTTCGCCAAAAGCTTTCGGGCAGGGACGAAGAATGCCGATTGTGGGGAGATATTTGTCATAAAAAAAATACATCGAAAAAAAACGGCGCACACCCTAATAAAGGATGAGTGCCATCTTTTGAGACAAAAACCAGGCTATCGATATAATAGAAACGGTAAAAATACCGGTATTACATATTTATCGCTTCCACCGATTTAATCTCCGGTATCGCTTTGCGCATTGCATCTTCAACACCGTTTTTCAGTGTCATACGGCTGAAAGGACACGAACCGCAGGCTCCCTGGAGTTCAACATTAACTACGTTATCGCTGGTAAGTTCAACAAAACTGATGTCGCCTCCGTCGGCCTGAAGGTATGGACGGATCTGTTCGATTACATTTTTGACTTTGGTTTCTAATTCTGACATTTTTCTTTTGTTTTTATGGGTTCGATGTATTTTTCAGTAACTCTATTATTCAGAGTCATTAATCACTTTAAAACTTACGACTTCATCTCCACCACCTGAGTAGGATCGATAGTAGCATTGCGGATTGCAATCTGCTGAGCCACTGATTCAGCCAGCTTGCGGAAAGCCAGTGAAACAGGTGAAGAATCATCAAGCAAGGCAACCGGGTTTCCGGCATCCCCCGACTCGCAGATGCTTTGCACAAGCGGTATCTGCCCAAGGAGAGGAACGCCTATTTCTTCTGCAAAGCGTTTGCCACCCTCTTTCCCAAAAATATAATATTTATTTTCAGGTAATTCAGCAGGTGTAAACCAGGCCATATTTTCAACAAGTCCAAGAACAGGAACTTTGATACTATCGGTGGTAAACATATTGTAAGCCTTACGTGCATCAGCCAGAGCAACTTCCTGTGGTGTGGTAACAATGGCTGCACCGGTAACCGGAACCGTTTGAACAAGCGTTAAATGAATATCGCCAGTTCCTGGCGGCATATCGATAACAAGGTAGTCGAGTTCGCCCCAATCGCCACCGGTTAGCATTTGAGTAAGGTAATTCGAAGCCATTGGACCGCGCCAAACCAAAGCTTTATTCGGATCAACAAAGAAACCAATTGACAAAAGCTTGATTCCGTATTTTTCAATAGGTTCGAGTATGGTTTTGCCATCCTCCTCCCTTGCCTTTGGATGAGCATCTACAAGGTCGAACATCAGCGGAACCGAAGGACCGTAGATATCGGCATCAAGTAAACCAACTTTTGCCCCGAGCTTTGATAGTGCCACAGCCAGGTTAGCCGAAACCGTAGATTTGCCAACACCGCCTTTACCTGAAACTACGGCAATAATATTTTTTACGCCTTTCAGCATAGTCGCATCTGCTCCCCGGCGGGTTGTTGTCCGCGAAATGAGTTCCACATTTACTTCTGCATACGGATCCACTCTTCCCTGTATGGCTTTTACGCAGTCGTTTTTCATCTTTTCCTTCATCGGGCAGGCGGGTGTGGTAAGCACAAGTTTGAAATTAACTTTGTTTCCGTCTATTTCAATGTCTTCAATCATGCCCAACGATATTACATCCTTGTGCAAATCGGGATCATGAACAAATTTTAATGCATTGATTACCTGTTCTTTACTTATAGCCATTTTTATAATCCTTATTTTTATTTAGAACGTGTAAAGATAATTTAATTAATGATATGTCATAAATAATATTGGATTTTTATAAGTACTTAAATTCCTGAATAAGCAAAGTACAACTAAGATCCGAAATTCCAGGTCTGTAAATAAAAAAAAATCCCTCCCGGCTATAGTAAGCCGGAAGGGAAAATCAAAAATAAATCATTAGTTGGTATGGTTAGGGTTACCTGATAAACAATAGTTCGCGGTATTTAGGCAAAGGCCATTTCTCATTATCAACTATTAATTCAAGTTTATCGATATGATAACGAATTTCGTCGAAAAACGGGAAGATTACAGTTGCATATTCTATTGCCTTTTCACGGGCATCTTCAATCAGGTTAGCATGCTTCCGGGCTTCGAGCATATTGCTTGCTTTATCTTCGATAGCTTCCACGTGAGCCGAAATCTCTTTGATCAGTTTAAGCCTTCTTGTGGCAAGTAAGCTAAAATCTTCGGTACTGTAAAGGTTTTTCATCCCCTGTGTGCTGTTGATCAGCATTGCCTGGTACTCAATTACAGTAGGCAGAATATGATTCATTGCCAGGTCATTAAGCACCCGTGCCTCAATCTGAACTTTCTTGATATACAGATCATGACGCACTTCGGTACGGGCTTCCATCTCAACGTCAGTATATACATTGGCACGTTTAAAGAGCTCGCGGGTTTGAGGTGTGAGATAGGCATCGTACATGAGCGGCACTATGGATTCGCAATCCAAACCGCGTTTGGCAGCTTCAATCTTCCACTCTTCACTGTATCCGTTACCATCGAAACGAATGGCTTTTGATTTTTTGATGAGGCGGCGAAGTACCTGTAAAATGGCTTCGTCCTTTTTAACACCTTTTTCGATAATAATATCCACTTCTACCTTGAAATCAACAAGCTGAACTGCCAATGCGGTATTCAAAGGTATCATTGCCGAAGCACAGTTTGCCGAAGAACCTACGGCACGGAATTCGAAACGGTTACCTGTAAAAGCGAATGGCGAGGTACGGTTACGGTCGGTGTTATCGAGTAAAATCTCAGGGATTTTACCGATATCTAGTTTAATAGCGGTTTTTTCGTCGGGGGTCATTTTTTCATCGGTAACTCTCTGTTCAATTTCATCAAGCATTTTTGTTAACTGCTGACCGAGGAAAGCTGAAATAATTGCAGGCGGCGCTTCGTTGGCACCAAGGCGATGCTGATTACCCGGCGAAGCAATGGATGCTTTGAGTAACGCATTGTGCTTGTGAACTGCAACAAGCGTATTAACAAGGAAAACAAGGAATTGCAGGTTTGTACGTGGGGTTTTTCCTGGAGAAAGAAGGTTAACGCCTGTATTTGTGGAAACGGACCAGTTATTGTGTTTACCTGAACCATTTACACCCGCAAAAGGTTTTTCATGCAGTATTACTTTGAAATGGTGTTTTTCGGCAACTTTACGCATAATCATCATTAACAAAAGGTTATGATCATTTGCGAGATTGGTTTCTTCAAAAATCGGGGCTAACTCGTACTGGTTAGGCGCAACCTCATTATGGCGGGTTTTAACCGGGATTCCAAGTTTATATGCTTCGTATTCAAGATCTTTCATAAAGGTAAGCACCCTACCCGGGATCTGTCCAAAGTATTGATCCTCTAACTGCTGATTTTTCGCGGAGGCATGACCCATCAGAGTACGTTCAGTTAAAACCAGATCGGGTCTTGCATTATAAACGGCATCGTCAACCAGGAAATATTCCTGTTCCCAGCCCAGGTTGCTGTTAACTCTCGACACATCCTTGTCGAAATACTGGCAAACTTCCACAGCAGCTTTATCCAGGTAATGAAGTGCTTTTAACAGCGGAGTTTTATAATCTAAGGCCTCACCGGTATAGGAAATAAAAATAGTTGGGATAATAAGTGTATCCTCAAGCACAAATGCAGGCGATGACGGATCCCATGCAGTATATCCGCGGGCTTCGAAGGTATTGCGAATACCTCCGCTTGGGAAACTCGAAGCATCGGGTTCCTGCTGAACCAGCAATGCACCCGAGAATACTTCTATTGCTGTACCGCGACCGGTTGGCATAGTAAAGGTATCATGTTTTTCAGCAGTGCTTTCAGTTAATGGCTGAAACCAGTGCGTATAATGTGTAGCTCCCAGACTCATTGCCCAGCTTTTCATGCCCATGGCAATCTGGTCCGCTAATTTCATATCGATGCGTTTACCAAGGTCAACGGCATCTATAACAGCTTTGTTTGCATCTTTCGGAAGATACTTTTCCATTTTAACCCTATCGAAGACATTAACCCCAAAATAATCGGAAGTTTTTTCACCGGGAGGCGATATTTTAACCGGTTGCCTATTCAGCGCATCTTCTAATGCTTTAAATCGTAACGTTGCCATATAAAATCAGATTTTTATAATTTAATTGCAATAATAATACTTTTTAGCGGATGCGACATCATTTTATTTAAATATTTAATGATTATTTTAAATATTTTTTTTGATACCCCCTGTTTTTTAATGCTTTTCCTAAATATTTAATTATTTCTGGAATACTGCTTCATTTTTAAAACACGGCGGTTATTCATATTTAAAGCAGATATTGCCACATATTTTTAGCAAACCTGAAAAATTAATTTCCGGCTTGCTTGTCAGGATATTGAATAAAATCTGGAAATAAATACCAGAAACAGCGGAAGAGGACTGTTTGGTTATTTGAGTCGGTGTACTCGCATAACTTATTTCGGAATATGGTCTCAACTAATTATTATCGATCTACAATTCCAGTTCTTTGGATGGATCCCAGAAGACGTTGCTAAAATTAGTAATCTGATCATTTTCCACAAGGATTCCTTCACTAGCAAGCAATTGCGCCATAGTATCCTGTCCTCCAAAATGATGCTTGCCGGTAAGCAAACCGTTACGGTTTACAACCCGGTGTGCCGGAATATGCTGAAGCATTTGGTGGGATGCATTCATGGCCCAGCCAACCATACGCGACGAGCCACCCGTGCCAAGGTAACGGGCAATTGCGCCATAGGATGTTACACGTCCGTATGGAATGAGTTCTACAACTGCATATACTTTTTCGAAAAATGTATCGGCTGGCACAGTATGATGGGTATATTCTTTAGTTTAGTCCTTTTAAGGCTTACAGGATTGAAAAGGAGAAGAAAATGCGCGATAGAAGCACGAATGGGAGACAAGGGGAGATGGATATACGGAGATATGAAACCAAAGGCAAATATTATTTATTCCTCATTAAGCCTGAACCTAAGGTATTTGATGGTTAAACCCTGTTCGAGCCAGATCTTTTCGTAATGAGTCTGTACATCAATCACATCCTTTACTTCGGGTTCGCCGGGATTTGCATACAGATCGCTGTTATAATAAATCAGGTGGTGTTCCTCTTCCTTAATCACATCCAATGTATAGTTGTAAAACATATCATTATCCGTTTTCAGATGGATGATGCCGCCGGGTTTTAAAACCTTGCGGTATCGTGCGATAAATTCGGGAGAAGTAAAGCGTTTGCTATGCCGTGGACTGTTGGGCTGTGGTTCCGGGAAAGTTATCCAGATTTCGTCAATTTCGTCAGGGCCGAAAACCATACTGATATTTTCGGCGCGGATACGCACAAAGGCCACATTAGGGCGGTTGTCGTCGCTGCTGGTTTTTGCGCCCCGCCACATTCGCGCACCTTTTTTATCAATACCTATAAAATTCCGTTCGGGATATTTGTCCGACAAATCAACGGTGTATTCGCCTTTGCCACAACCCATTTCGATAATTACAGGGTTTTCATTTTTAAAGAAATCATCATTCCACTTTCCACGCAGTGAAAATCCTGCGGAAAGCTCTTCCCACAAAGGTTGAAAAAAATGATTAAAAGTTGCATTTTCAGCAAAACGCTGAAGTTTCCTCTTAGCCAAGGGTAGTTGATTTTAAAAGACTATTATGAAACGGGTTTCAGGAAAAAATGAATCATTAACCCTACCCTCTTTGTTTTTTAAGGATCCACGACGATGAAAAACCGGATTTTTTAATTTCGCCCAGTTGATTTACAGCCTCGTCATATTTACTGAATCCTTTCATACTTACAATATAAAGTCCGCCGGAAGTAGTATCAACAATAGATGCAGGATATCCCTGCTCTTTGAGCATTGTTATAAGTTTCAGAGCATTGTTGTGGTCGCGGAATGCACCTCCGACAATAAAATAATCCTGATCGGTATTATTGGCTTCGGGTACATCCAACTGCACAGTTTCAGCCGCTTTGATTTTGTTCTTATCGAGTTCGGTATAAGAAACCATGCCCGGTTCAAAGGATATATTTTCTTCGGCAAGAATACTGCCAGGAGATTGAACAACTTGTTTTGGAACTTCTTTAACCTTTACAGATGCAGCAACATGTTTTAAATCAACAGTTTTGCCTGGCGTTGACCGAACCCACGAAAACATACCCGTATAATTATGTACATAGTTATCAATGATGTTGCCATTGATGGAACCCCATAGCACAAAAGCAACAAAAGGAGCAAGAACAGCAGCCCATTTCAGGGTTTCGGGTATCAGACGAATGAATTTGGAACTTCGGTGAGTACGTTTGGAAGTTTGAATTTCGGGGACAACAAAGGAATCTGTTTCTGTTATTTTAGCAGTAAACACCGGAAGTCCGAATGAATCATCGTTGAAATTAACAAGCAACGAAGGATTAAATTCCAATTTCCCCGATTTATTAATAAAAAGATCACCAATTCCATCGAGCGTTACATTTTCACCTTTATTAACGGAATCTACAGATTTTTCAACCCATTGTTTTATATCATAAAGTGCTTCACGATAAGAAGTGTTTTCAACGGAAGCGATGTAGTTTGCCAGCAGCCCGTCGTTAACCGATAGCCCTGAATTAAAAGCAACCGTTCCCGAAGGAGGAAAAAACTCATGCGTGGTATGTATGATCCGTGCAGGTTTATAGGCTTTGATAAAGCCACCCAGGCCAGGAACAATCACACATTCGTGATGATACAGTAAATCCGCTATATGCCGAGTTATCATTGGTGTTTTTTGACTTTTTACGTTGCTAAGATAATACATTCAGCCTTAAAATATCAAGCATTGTTAGTAAGTTTCAGTAAATCCCCGGGTACATCAATGCCAACGGTCTCAATATCAGTAACAGCCGTATGAATGCTGTATCCATGGTATAACCAGCGTAATTGTTCAAGCGATTCGGCATCCTCGGGAGGAGCAGGAGGCAGGTTTAAAATAGCTTTCAAAACAGAGGAACGGTATGCGTACAATCCAATATGCCTGTAAAACTCATAATTGTCGCACCAGTCATCCTGTGGAATTCCTCTATAATAAGGAATAGGCGAACGGCTGAAATACATGGCTTTCCCGGCCTGGTCAACTACTACCTTCACCACGTTAGGATTTAACAAATCCTCATTAGTATCTATTTTCCGGATAAGCGTACCAATACGTACATCCGGATTATTAAAAAGCGAAACAGTAAGGTCTATCTGCGAAGGATCAATAAATGGCTCGTCGCCCTGTATGTTAACAATAACATCGTAAGGACAGTGGCCTAAAAATGACAGGTTCTCCACAACTTCACCAATACGCGAAGTACCCGAAACATGTGATTCAGCAGTCATCATAACCTCACCACCACATTCTTTCACATGGTTAAAAATACGCTCGTCGTCAGTTGAAACAATAACCCTGTCGAGAACAGTGGTTTTTAGAGTTTGCTCATAAACGCGCATGATCATGCTTTTCCCGTCAATCATTACAAGAGGCTTCCCCGGGAAACGGCTGGAAGCATAACGCGCAGGAATAACGCCTAAGGTACTTAAGGGCATCGGGAATAGTATAAAATGAATTGATTAATAAGACCTTGCAAAAATCACCCGTTGTTTCGAAGGCTTCCCGGTAAGGATACATTTACCGTCTTCCAGTTTGCCGTCAACAGGAATAAGACGGATAGTAGCCTTGGTTTCATCTTTTATCCGTTGTTCAGTTTCGGGTGTTCCATCCCAATGTGCTGAGATAAATCCACCCTTTCCATCCAACAAAGCAACAAATTCGTCCCAGGTATCAACCTTATTAGTGTTCTCTTCGCGGAAAGCATAGGCTTTTTGGTACAGGTTTTCCTGAATGCTTTCGAGCAAATTACTGATTTTATGCTCAATATCGATGATCTGATAAACTGATTTTTCGAGTGTATCGCGGCGGGCTACTTCCACAGTGCCGTTTTCGAGATCGCGCGGGCCAATTGCCAAACGAACCGGAACGCCTTTAAATTCGTACTCATTAAATTTCCATCCGGGTTTCTGTGTATTACGGTCGTCATATTTAACACTGATACCGAGGGCTTTCAGTTTTTTAACAATGTCGTTTACCGTTTCCGAAATCTGCGCAAGCTGTTCATCCGTTTTATAAATCGGAATTATAACAACTTGTATAGGAGCAAGTTTAGGAGGCAGAACCAATCCATGATCGTCGGAATGAGTCATAATAAGCGCTCCCATTAGTCGGGTTGAAACGCCCCAGGATGTTGCCCATACATATTCAAGTTTATTCTCTTTACTCAGGAACTGCACATCAAAGGCTTTAGCAAAATTCTGACCCAGAAAATGCGAAGTACCCGCCTGCAGAGCTTTACCATCCTGCATCAGTCCTTCGATACAATAAGTTTCGACAGCACCGGCAAATCGTTCGTTGGCTGATTTTACTCCTCTAAGTACCGGCATTGCCATCCATTTTTCAGCAAATTCGGCGTAAACATTTATCATTTTTTCGGTTTCCTCAATGGCCTCTGCCTGGGTAGCATGAGCAGTATGACCTTCCTGCCACAAAAATTCAGTAGTACGCAAAAACAATCGGGTACGCATCTCCCAACGTACCACATTAGCCCATTGGTTAACCAGTATAGGTAAATCTCGCCACGACTGAATCCAGGTACGGTAGGTATCCCAGATAATAGTTTCGGAAGTTGGACGTACGATAAGCTCTTCTTCCAGTTTGGCATCCGGATCCACAATCACACCTTTACCATCGGGAGCAGTTTTTAAGCGGTAATGAGTAACAACGGCACACTCTTTGGCGAAACCTTCGACATGCGAAGCCTCTTTGCTGAAAAATGATTTCGGAATAAAAAGCGGGAAATAAGCATTCTGATGCCCGGTTTCCTTAAACATATCATCGAGAACCCTTTGGATTTTCTCCCATATTGCATATCCATAAGGTTTGATAACCATGCAGCCTCTTACGGCAGAATTGTCGGCCAGTTCAGCCTTAATTACCAGTTCGTTGTACCATTGTGAATAATTCTCTTCGCGTGATGTAAAATCTTTTGCCATTATGTAATTTGTGGTATGATAATTGTGTAATTTCATGTAATAACTGACTACAAAATTACAAAAAATATCGCTCTGTTTTACACTCAAACCCGCTCTGAAAAAGCTTTAATCCTAAGGAGGTCGCCATGAAATACATTTTAATCCTTGCAGCAGCTATGCTGGTAATGTCTGGTTGCACCACACAATACCTGGCAACAAATGATGACGATGTTTATTATTCGCCGAAGAGCCAACCACCACCCGCAAAGTACGCCGTGGTTGTTAAAACACCTGAAACGAACATGAACACGAATCAGGATGCAAATTATAATGCGGATAATCAGCAATATGCATCTGATAATAATAATTACACCGACAGCACCACTTCTGTTGGTGAGTATTATGATAATAACTATACGGCTCGTATAAAAAGGTTCGATCAGCCTTATACTTCCAGTTATTACTCTGATTATTACACCAATCCATACTATTACGATTCCAGCCCATGGAGTTATGGCTTAAACTTTGGCTTAAACTTTGGTTATCCATATTTCGGGTCTGGATTCGGATATCCATATTTCGGGTCAGGATTCGGATATCCTTATTACGGATATGATTATGGCTATACAAATTACGGTTACGGTTATGGCTATGGCTATGGCTTTAATAACTGGTATGGTTATAACAACGGATACTACAATGGCTTTTATGATGGCTACTACGGCAACTATAACAATAATCGCTATGCCTCATCATACGGTCATAGAGAATCAGTTGGAAGTTCAGGATATTCGGGACATCGTGATGACAGAACTTCCGGGTTAAAATCAGAATCCACGCTTGGTTCAGGAAGAGCCGGTCAAAACAACAGTACTTCAAGAGGCGTTACTACAACTCCTTCGGGTACCAAGTCGCTGTCGGCTGATGAAACACGTGGCGGAACCACCAATGCAAATTCAAGGGGAAGTGCAACTGAACAATCGGCTGCAACTCAGAATTCAAGAGGCGGAACAAACGCAACTACCACCAATCAGGATGCCCGTGGTCAAAATGCTGGTGCTACCAACAACAACTATCGGTTTGCCAATCCATCGAACACAAACCAACGTGCAATCAACGGCAGCAACCAGCCTCAGCGTCAGTATCAGTATTCGTCGCCTAACCGCAGCAATCAGAATACCAACAGCCAGAGCCGCGATAATGTTAACTCCGGGCGCAACACTCAGCCATACACATCGCCTGAGTACAATCGTCCACGTTCGGGTCAGGAATATACATCTCCAAAATACCGGAATGCTCAGCCATCGGGCAATACCCCGAATAACAATAACCGGGTAAGTCCCCAATCGTATAGTAATCCTCAGCAAGGTAATGATAACAGGAGCAACAGCCAGCCAGTTTACAGTCGTCCGGCTCAATCCAGATCAAACGAAAACTACCAGGCTCCAAGGAATAACACTTATTCACAACCTTC
>JBBSDG010000074.1:0-13951 GCA_038249635.1 Bacteroidales bacterium
AAGAGATGAAAGAAATCTCCATCCCTAAAAATATGCCTTAAAATTATAATCAGGAAACAGGGGGAGCGCGTAATTGCGAATAATCAAAAACTTTTGATGTAAGCTGATGATTGATATTATGTGTAAAAACAGTATTACAGGTAGCTAAAAGTACTGTAAAAATAGATGCCGGAGCTTCATCAACTGAATAAAATTCAAAAACACAGACAGGACACTTTTCAGCAGGATGGTGAATGCTTTTGGCTGTGGTTGCCTGAGTATAATGCGAAACGTTGTGATGCCCGAAAACACGATGTACATCCTGTACTAAATTTGGCAAAAGGTACAACATCACAGCCGCTATTACCGGCAATGATTTACTGCGTATAAATTTGAAGGATGTTGAGATAATGCGCATAATCGGATAACACGTCCGGCTTTATTGAGAACCGCTGGTATTGTAAAACGTGATTTGAGAAGTTATGTTCGATGGATATATGAATTATCGCATCCATTTATATAAAGCAAATTCCGGATTCTCTATTTTATAATCAGTTTCCGGGTAGAAACCTCTTTCCCGATTTTGATTTGTACAAAATAGATTCCTGATTCGATGCCTTTGCTTTTCACATCAATAGAAACAATATTACTGCCGGGTACAACTTCCGAATCCTGAATATAAGCCTGTTTTCCAATATTATTAAAAAGCGAAATTACAGCCCTGGTATTTAGGTTACTTCTAAATGATATCTTCAAAACATCAACAACCGGATTAGGATACACGCTAATGCTTTCGATAAACTTTTCTGACGAAGCAACATTGGAAATAGCCCGGGTAGGTTTAGCCGTCACAATGTCATTCCCATTCATGGAATATTGAGCCGAAGCGGCATAAACTGAAGCAAGTATGGTTAAGAGTAAAAGTATTTTTTTCATAGTATTTACTTTTGTTAAACATGTTCAAAAAGTACGCCAAATCATAATATCAGCCTTCTTTATTAATTAATATTAACAATCGTGAAAAGTAATAGGCTTTCGGGCATTATTTTTCCAAAAAAGTTACTCATTAACAAATGATTAACACTAATTAACCTCTGAACCTTATGTAATCAGTGATTAGCTGAATTTCAGTTGGATCAATTCCGTTCGCTGTCAGATATTTTTTATCGAAATCGAGTGTTTCCGTGAATTGTGTCAGGGTTACACCTCCGTGTGATAAAGCAGAGATATAATTTTCCATGGCTTTAGGCTTGTTTCCCAGGCATAACTCCACATGGCCGGCATTAATCAGATCGTTAGCTGTGGTTTCTTCAGCCATTATAAGCCGCAAATAGTCGGCAGCCAGGTCAAGTTTCCCCAGTACGAAACAGCACCAGGCAATAGGGCGAAGAACTTTTTTATTTTCGGGCGCAAGGATTTCAGCTTTGAAATAATGATCAAGCGCTTTTTCGTATTGACGAAGGTCGAGGTAAGAGTTACCAAGCATTGTTTGTAAATAGGCATCCTCGGGAGCCAATGCGGCGGCTTCGAGGCTCCATTTCAACGCCGATTGAGTTTCGCCCAGTTTCCGGTAGCAGAAAATTATCTTTTTGAGGCTCCATAAACGGTTGGTATCGAATAATTCTGCACGTTTGTAATATTCCAGCGCCGAATTGTAATTACCCATCATTTGGTAACAATAAGCCAGTTTTTCATACACTGTCTGGTCGGGTTCAGTTTTTTGAGCCAGCATATGAAAAAGTCCGGAAGCATCCCCATAATGCTTTTTTGTAAATAGAAATTCGGCAGCATTGCGAAGAATATGCGTATTATCATCCAGGTTCCGGATCAGCCAATTGTCGGATAAATCCCATTGCAGATTAAAAATATCGCGGAAATCGTTTCTGAAAGGATGAAGTTTAAAGAACCGGTACAAATCCTGCATGTATTGTGTAAAAATAAAAGTATCCTTACCAGGCTTGTTCAATAAACCATCCTCACTGGAAAGTTCGCGCATACTCTGGGCTTCCATGTTAAAGAGGCTGATTATATTGCGGCCCTGTTCGGCAGGCAAATGTTTTACGTTAAAACAAAAGGAATATTTGTCAGAATTACACATGTAAAAGGAATCTTCGAGGCCAGCCAGGAAATCCCATTTTCCCTGCATCTGGTCTTCTATTGAGGTTTGAGCAGTTTCATTTTCCTTATAAAAAGGCCTGAACCAATTGGAAATCTCTCTGAAAAAATCGAAATTCTTAAGCATAGCAAAGGTTCCCATAAAAAGGTCGAGGCCTTCCATCTGCATTTCCGACATCTTTTCGATTTTATTCAGCAAATCAGGACTATCCTCAAAAATTTGTTCCCAGTCAGGGTTTTTATCTTCTATCAGTTCATTATTGATAATATTGTCGATGTCCAGTTTTTCCCGGATCTTAGATTCAAACTTCTGAACATCGGGAAGAATTTCCTCCCTGAATTTACGGGTAATATTCTCTGTTTCAAGCGATTTAAGTATCTGGATCAGGAAATTATTGAGGTCGGATGAAAAAGTTTCGTCTCCGGAATACTTCATTAATTTGGTACGCACTGTGGGGTAAAGCTCAAGTCGTTTATTGTAGATAAAAACGGCTATGATAAGTCCGGTAAGAGCCCGTTGCCAAACCTGTGGCTGGCGATCGTCATAAAAGTCGCATAGCACGGCAAATTTTTCTTTATCAAAACAATTTATAAGGCTAAGAGTTATTGCGCTTACAGCAAGGCATTTCTCGTACCAGGGTAATGAAACCGATTCCCTTATGGCTTTGATTAGCAGAAGATCAGTTTCAGTGTATTTATCTGTGAGCCACATTAACTGGAACAGCTTTGGCGAAATCGACGGAAGAGCATCATTGCCCGAATTTTGTGCCGAAAGATCCGTATCACTAAGCAACCTTGCAAATTCCAGCTCGAATGAATAATTATCGATCTTTCGTGTGGCTTCTTCCTTGGCTATTTCTTTTTCGGTTTCGATACGCGATTTAAGCTGGTAAATGTGCATTCCGGTTTGGGCAAATGCCTGCTGGCGAATCTTATCAGCCAACTCCAGCAATGATACTTTCAGTTTTCCGAAAATGATATTCCGCTGCGGATCAGGAACTCCCCTGAAATTGTATTCCAGCAACATCAGGTAGGTTTGATTAATATCTTCGTATTGCAAAGTAAAATCGGCCACATGCATTCCTTCCATCAAAACCTTCAACTGGTTTAAAGCTTCTTTTAACCTGTCGGCATACACAAGGTTGCAGAGGTTCGAAAAGGTATTGTCTATTTCTGATAAGGGGATTGCCATAAGAATTGCTTTTTGAGTTGGAATAAAATGTAGTTTAAATGCCAGAGTTAGCAGAGCAAAAAATATTACACTCTATTACCTCGCTACCAACTACAAAAAGCAATCCAAGATGAATTTTATTCCAGCATTCCAAGGAATTCGCTCTCCGTAATAACCGGAATTCCCAGCTTCAAAGCTTTCTGACGCTTTTCTGGACCCATATTCTCACCAGCAACCACGAAATCAGTTTTGGAAGTAACGCCACCTGCCAATTTGGCACCATGCATCACAACCATTTCTTCCAGTTCCTTGCGCCTTTGTGATGATCCGAATGAACCTGACACCACAATGCTTTTACCGGCAAGATTTGATGACAGCAAATCAGGTTGTTTTTCGGCTACCATATTTAGTCCGGCGGCTTTCAGTTTATCGATTAAGATCAGGTTTTCGGGTTTGCGGAAATAGGTAAAGATGCTTGAAGCTACTTTTTCACCAATATTCTCGGCTAGCTGCAGCTCCTCCAGGCTGGCCGCAATTATGGCATCCATGTTTTTAAAATGCAAGGCAAGCTTGCGGGCAACGGTTTCGCCCACATACCTGATACCGATGGCAAAAAGAACTCTTTCGAAAGGTGCTGATTTTGATGTACTTATTCCGTTTAAGATATTCTCAGTTGTTTTTTCCTTAAAACTCAGCTTTTTATCTTTGGCTCCATCAACTCCTTTAAATACCTTTTCAAGTCCCAGGATTGATTCATAGGTCAGGTTATATAAATCGGAAATATCGTTAACCAAATGATTATCAAAGAGTATTTCAATTTTACCTTCACCCAGGCTGTCGATATTCATGGCTTTGCGATGAATAAAATGTTCGAGTTTGCCTTTGATCTGAGGCGGACAATGATCCTCATTCGGGCAAAAATTCCCAGCTTCGCCTTCCTGCCGTTCGAGCCGGGTTCCGCATTCCGGACAGGTTTCAATAAAAACAACTGGTTCGGCAAACATATCGCGTTTGCTGTAATCAACACCAATGATTTTAGGAATTATTTCTCCGCCTTTTTCAACAAAAACAAAGTCGCCAACACGCACATCGAGTTTTGCTATAATATCGGCATTATGCAGGCTGGCTCTTTTTACAACAGTTCCTGCCAGTTGAACGGGTTTCAGGTTTGCAACCGGAGTTACCACACCCGTACGACCCACCTGGTAATCAATCGATAAAAGCTGTGTTGTGACCTGTTCGGCCTTGTATTTGTAGGCAATAGCCCAGCGTGGTGATTTGGCAGTAAAGCCTAAAGCCTGCTGCTGTTCGAGCGAATTTACCTTTATTACGATTCCATCAATATCAAAGGTCAATTTATCGCGATCACGTGCCATCTTGTTAATAAAGGTGATGACATCATCAATAGTCTGGCAAAGAGCTGTTTTATCCGAAATTTTAAATCCCCATGATGCAAGTGTCTGTAAGCTTTGCTGATGGGTTGTAAATGAGAGTGAATCGCCGAGCGCATAATACATATATCCATCCAGGGGACGGCGGGCAACTTCGGATGAATCCTGCAATTTAAGGCTGCCTGAAGCGGCATTGCGCGGATTGGCAAAGGGATTTTCTCCAATCTCAATTCGTTCGAGATTCATTTTTTCAAATCCTGGTCTTGGCAGGATTATCTCACCTCTGACTTCAAAGGTTTCAGGATATCCTGATCCAATCAGCCGCAAAGGAATGCTGCGGATGGTTTTAATGTTAGTCGTAACATCGTCGCCTCTTTCGCCATCACCGCGGGTGAGAGCCCTTGTAAGCAAGCCATTTTCATAAGTAAGACTGATTGAAAGTCCGTCGAATTTCAGCTCGCAGATATATTCGTATTTGCCATCCACAAGTTTACGTACGCGGTCATCAAATTCACGAAGCTCGCTTTCGGAATACGTATTGGAAAGTGAGAGCATAGGATAGGTATGCCGTGCCGAAGCAAATTCAGAGGTAATCGTTCCTCCAACACGCTGAGACGGTGAATCGGATTGCAGCAGTTCAGGAAATTCCTTTTCAAGCGCAGCCAGCTTTTCAAGCTGCATATCAAATTCATAATCCGAAATAACCGGTTCCGCCAGCACATAATACCTGTGGTTATGATCATTCAGTTCTAAAATGAGTTTCTCAATACTTATCTTTGCTTCTTCTCGTGTCATAATCATCAGTATGGCAACCTGTTATTGCTAAATAATTGGTTAATCAATTAAGGTTGTTTGGGTGTGATATCTTCATTCCGGTACATATAAATAGTTCCATTTCTATTTACAGGGTTTAGCCGGTGCATAAGATCATCAATAAAACCGGGTTTAAAAGTTGTTTCATAAACCAGTCCAGGGATTTCTTTTTTTACCGAATCAACCCTGGCCTGCAGATTCTCATCACTGTAAAACATCACAAAAGATGCATCAGCTACACGGCATGGCAATGAATCCTGCATGTAAGACCTTACACCGGTGCTGGATTTATAAAGAGCCTGCATCCACTGACCTGAGTAATAGCGGGGCACCATTTGTGCATTTTCCTTGTTCGTATCTTCTGTTACAACAACCTTAATTCCTTTGTATTTCGAAAGATACGACATTGCTTCAACGCGCGAACGTTTTGAATAAGCCGTAGATACCGGAATTAGTAAAACCAGGTTGAGTATCCAAAAGAATATCCAGCCGTTACGGAGTGCTTTCTTGTGAATAAACCAATATTTTGAAACCAGTACAAACGAGTTCCATCCAATTACACCTCCTATTATTAAATAAGGTATAATCGGAAAAATGAAGCGTTCCTGTTTGTTCGGAAAAAAGGAATGAAAAACAAGAAAAAGAAAGGCCGGAAGAAAAATGATCAGTTGTTTCTTCCATACACGAAAAAATCCGAAAAGCAGCATCAGTGAAACCGGTGGAATTAATATACCAGCCAGCAATAGAAGGTAATTATACCAGGGACCTGTAATATAATCGTATGCCACTTGTATGTTGTAATTTACATATTCGATAAATTCGGCAAAAGGATGACCCCAAATATAATAGTCAACAGCTCCTTGTAATAAAATTATCGAAAACAATGCACCGAATCCAAAGATTACTGCCGGTATCCATTTACGTTGAATGAGCAATACCAGACCTACGCCGCCAACAAAAACAATCAGTTGGAATCTTATTGAAATACTAAGTCCCAGAACAAATCCAGCAAATAAATACCAGAGCCAGGGCTGTTTTTTCACGTCTGAATTAATTACCAGCCATATTCCGGCCAGCGTGAAAGGAAAACAAAAAGTTTCGATCAGGTTACGCACACCCAGCATTGGCATAAACCAAAACGCTGCCATTAACATTCCGGCCAGTGCTGCATCCTTTTTTGATGATAGTTTCTCTGTAATCTTATACGTAAGCCAAACCGAATAAACTGATGCCGCAGCATGCAAAAGCCTCACAACAAACATCTTATATTGCGGGTCGGTGAAATGTATGAGTGCGAAAAATTTAAAAAGCACGTAATGCAATCCTATGTAAAACAGGCTGTGTCCATCAGGTATTAATTCCTGTCCGGGCATTTGTGGATGTCCCGGAACAATTACACCGTCTGCCCAGGCTTGTGCAACTTCAATTACAAGAAAATGATCATCATGCATCCCAAAACCGCGGGAAAATATGGCTGCTATAAGCCGTGTTATCACTGCCACCCAAATTACTAATTGCAAAGGTTTAGCGGTCCACATTTTTTGAATTGACCTGAATATATCCATCATAAATTCATTAAATTTTATTGAAATAAGATGTAAAAATAAGAAAATAGAGCATCGGAAGTTAAGCGTACAAAGTAAATCTTATATTTATTCAATCCACTAAATTCAAAAGCCTGCATTCCAAAATGATACTCATTCTCAAAATGATTGATCCGCATGGTTCATATTGAATAAACTTTTCTACTTTCGCAGCCGATAAACAATTCAAATCTTTTTTTGATGAAAAAAAATACAATCTTTTTCCTGCTTTGCATGGCAGTTTCAGGTTTTGCGTTTTCGCAGCAAAATGAATTTCCCAACCGCTATACCCCCGAGTTATTGTGGAAACTAGGCCGGGTAAGCGATGTACAGGTTTCGCCTGATAGTAAAACTATCATGTACGGTGTTAGCTGGTACAATCTTGCCGAAAATAAAGGCAACCGCGATTTGTATTCTCTGCCTGTTTCGGGTGGCAATACCGTGAAAATCACCAATTTTAAAGGAAGTGAAGGCAATGGAATTTTCAGACCCGATGGAAAGAAAATAGCATTCCTCTCGTCCGAATCTGGTTCGATGCAGATATGGGAAGCAAATCCTGATGGCTCTGCTCCTATTCAAATCAGTAAAACAGATGCTGATATTTCTGGATTCAGCTATTCGCCGGATATGAAGCATATACTTTATGCACAGCGGGTTAAGCTCGATAAAACAGCCAATGACATTTATCCCGATCTGCCAAAAGCCAACGCCCGTATTGAGGATGACCTGATGTACCGTCATTGGGACAGTTGGTCGGATTTCAGTTATAGCCATATTTTTGTTGCTCCTTATTCCGATGGGAAAGTTGAAGCAGGCAAGGATATTATGGAAAAACAAAGGTTTGAATCACCAATGGCACCGTGGGGAGGCATGGAACAGATTAACTGGAGCCCGGCTGGTGATAAAATTGCTTATACATGCAAAAAACTTACAGGGCTTGAATATGCAATAAGCACAAATTCAGAGATTTATGTTTACGATCTGAAAACAGGCACTGAAACTAATGTATCAAACGGAATTGCCGGTTATGATCAGGATCCTGTTTTTTCGCCTGATGGCAACAAACTGGTGTGGAGAAGCATGGCTCGCAATGGATTTGAAGCCGACAAAGACCGGATTATGATTTATGATTTTACTTCTGCTAAATACAGCGATTTTTCTGAAAAATTTGATCAGGGCGCCAATAATTTCACCTGGTCGGCCGATGGGAAAACTATTTACTTCCTGAGTTCAATTCATGGTACGGTCCAAATCTATTCACTCACATTGGCTACCAAAGAAATTAAGCAGATCAGCAAGGGGCAGTGGGATTATTTATCCATCAGTTTAGCCGGTAAGGATATCATTACATCGAAACAATCGATGACTAATCCAACTGAAATCTTTAAAATTGATGCTTCGGGGAAAGAAACCCAGTTATCATTTACCAATAAAGAAATTCTGAAGGACGTTAAATCGGCTAAAGTGGAGGAACGCTGGATGACTACAACCGATAATAAGAAGATGCTTGTCTGGATAATTTATCCTCCCGATTTTGACCCGAATAAAAAATACCCTGCCCTTTTATTCTGCGAAGGCGGGCCGCAAAGTATGGTGAGCCAGTTCTTTTCCTACCGTTGGAATATGCAGATGATGGCAGCAAGAGATTATATCATCATTGCTCCAAATCGCCGTGGTTTGCCTGGGTTTGGACAGGAATGGAACGATCAGATCAGCGGTGATTATGGCGGACAAAATATGAAAGATTACCTTACTGCGGTAGATGAAATGGCAAAAGAGCCTTTTGTTGACAAGGACAGACTTGGCGCTGTTGGTGCAAGCTATGGCGGGTTTTCAGTACTCTGGCTGGCCGGACATCACGAAAAACGCTTTAAAGTTTTTATCTCTCATTGCGGTATGTTTAATCTTGAAGATCAATATCTTACCACCGAGGAAATGTGGTTTGTAAACTGGGACCTGGGCGGACCGTATTGGGAAAAAGGAAATCCGGAAGTGGATCATTCTTATGCAAATTCGCCACATAAATTTGTAGATAAATGGGATACACCAATTATGATCATTGAAGGTGAAAATGATTTCCGGATTCCTTACACACAAGGAATGGCGGCTTTTAATGCTGCCAAACTTCTGGGAATACCAGCAAGATACCTTCATTTTCCCGAAGAAAGTCATTGGGTGCTGAGGCCACAAAACTCAGTGCTGTGGCAGAGGGAATTCTTCCGTTGGTTGGATGAGTATTTGAAGAAATAATCGGACTGTATAAAGACCCAAATTCCAAATTTCAAGACCCAAGACCTATGTCTAAAACTCTCTTGAAATTTGGATCTTGGAATTTGAGACTTGGAATTTTAAAATCTGGAAAATTATCTTATTACAAGTATAGATTCCTATTTCAATAACAACTATTTACAGTTCTCTGCTAAGAAGTTGGTTATTTCATTTATATCCGAAGGCTCAAACCACGTGTACTCATTTGTACGATTAAACCAGGTAAGCTGCCGCTTGGCATAACGGCGGGTATTGGTTTTAATATTAACAATCGCCTGTTCCAAGGTTATTTTTGAATCCAGGAAATCAAAAATTTCCTTATAACCAACCGTATTCAAGGCATTCAGGTGCCGGAATGGCAGCAGGCTTTTTACTTCATTCACCAGGCCTTTTTCAATCATCTGGTCAACACGCAATTCGATTCGGCTAAAAAGCTCAGGTCGTGGAAGGTTTAAACCAATTTTAATAATTTGAAAATCACGGGTTTTAGAACTGTTCAGCCGTTGTTCTGAGAACTTTTTACCGGTTGTGTGACAAACTTCGAGCGCGCGAAGCAGCCGGTTCGGATTATTTATATCAACTGTTGCAAGATATTCAGGATCAAGCTGAAGCAACATTTCCTGCAATTTCACTATTCCTTCATGCTGGTAAATTCCTTTCAGATAACTACGGAGTTCAGGCTTCGGATCAGGGAAATCATCAATACCGCGACATACAGCATCAATATACAATCCAGATCCACCAACCATAAAAACAATATCTTTTAGTTGGAAAAGGCTTTTCAGCGAAAGCATAGCCTCGTTTTCGAAATTCGAAACGTTATAATAATCGTGAATGGATAATTGCCCGACAAAATGATGTTTCACTTCATTAAGCTGCTGCTTATCAGGCTTTGCCGTTCCAATGCACATTTCACTATAGAATTGCCGCGAATCGGCAGATAATATCTCAGCGTTAAATGCTTTTGCAAGCTCAATGGCAACATCAGTCTTACCAACTGCTGTCGGCCCGGCAATAACGAAAAGGTTTTTGGTGGAATTAATCAACAGACAACTTGATTAACAGTATGTTAAATATTTCAAAAAAAGTTCAAACGGAAAAGCCTACCATTCGGGTTCGGTGGTATAGTTTTCGTCAATTTCTTCTTCCAATTCGCCACTCTCAATAAGACTATTTAATTCGCCAATCATGGCATCCTCATCCGGATCATCGAGGAAAGAAAGAAAATTAGGAGTAGCGGATGGAGTGAGAGTGCCCTCTTTTTTCATACAAACAGGATATTCCTTTTTAGGATCACCATCAACAATTTTTAAAAGTTCGATGAAGAAAACGATGGGATTCAGGAAATTATACTCAAATAGTATCCGTTGGTGTGGATCCTCAATAACTTCTCTGATTTTAACATCTTCCATTATCATTACCGGGATCGGAACTTTTACCGGCTTTCTGTCATCCTCGTCAAAGTCGGCATCAGGCACTTTAAGCCCCATATCAATTAATGTGATTTCGCGTTGCTTGTTCCATTGGGGATCACAGATGAAGAATGACGCAAGTTCATTGCCTTCAATATCAACAGATTTGAGTATGATATCATGAAAATCTTTAAAAGTCTGTCCCGGTTTGATTTCTATATCACGCAGAAAATCATCCTGTTCATCATACAAAATCCTGAAACGATATGCTTGCATAGTAGTTGTCTATTGTAGTTTTGGTAGTGTAAAGGTATGAATATTTTTTACGATTTTTCTTTTCCGGATAAGAAGATTTACGCCTGTTTAGTTAAGGTGCTGTTTTACAATTACTAATCCATGCTTCTTACCTTCCTCAAACATAAACTGATAGGCAGCCTCAAAATTATTTTTAATTTCGCCTTCCAGAATAGCTTCCCTGATGGCATTTTTTATGATTCCTACTTGCCTGCAGGGTTCAAGTCCGAAAGCCTCCATAATGATTTCGCCCGAAACCGGAGGCTGCCAGTTTCGTAAATTATCTTTGGCTTCAATCTCTTTCAGCTTTGCCCTTACTACCTCAAAATTAGCCATATAGCGTTTCACTTTGGCTTGGTTTTTCGAAGTGATATCGGCTTCACAAAGTGTCATTAAATCATCTATATCATCACCGGCATCCATCAGTAACCGACGGATCGCCGAATCGGTAACAATATCCTCTGATAGCACAATCGGACGCAGATGAAGCAGAACCATTTTCTGCACATATTTCATTTTTTCATTCAAAGGAAGCCGCAACTGTGCGAAAATTGAAGGTATCATTTTCATGCCTTTGAACTCATGGCTATGAAAAGTCCAGCCTGTGTGGGGATCAAACCGACGTGTTACCGGTTTCGCAATATCATGAAGCAACGCTGACCATCGAAGCCATAGATTGTCAGTATTTGGAGCAATACGGTCCAGTACTTCGAGCGTATGTTTAAAGTTATCTTTGTGCCCTTTTCCATCCACATATTCAGCTCCTTTAAGAGTTGTAAAAACAGGAAAAATCAGTTCTAACAATCCTGTTTCATCGAGAAGGTAAAATCCGACAGAAGGTTTTTCCGTCATCACAATTTTATTCAGCTCATCGCTGATGCGTTCCATCGAAATGATGCTAATACGATTAGCATTCCTGGTGATGGCCTCAAGCGTTTCGGGTAAAATCTTAAAATTAAGCTGGGTTGCAAACCGTATGGCACGCATCATACGAAGCGGATCATCCGTAAAAGTAATATCAGGATCGGTCGGAGTGCGGATAATTTTCTGGTTCAGATCATCAACGCCATGAAAAGGATCTATAAGCTGCCCGTAATCAGCTTTTTGAAGGCTGATAGCCAGAGCATTAATAGTAAAGTCGCGCCTGTTCTGGTCATCTTCAATTGTACCTGGCGAAACATCCGGATTCCTTGAATCGGGATTATAGGATTCCTTACGGGCACCGACAAATTCAACCTGCCAGTCGTTGTACATAAACATGGCAGTGCCAAAAGTCTTGAAAATACTTACCTTTTTAACATTCAGCAATTCAGCGGTTTTGTTCGCAAGTTCTATTCCATCAGCTGATGTAACAATATCGAGGTCTTTACTTGCTCGTCCCAAAAACTGATCGCGGACAAAACCACCTATCACAAACGCATCAGTATTCAGCAATGCGGCAGCCTCAGAAATTTTCCTGAAAACTATGCCATCAATACTTTTTAAGAGTGCGTTTTCCATAAAGTTCGGTTGAACAGGTAATGTAGAGTGTTCCGACTGTTGCCGGGTGCAAAAGTAATTAAATCGGGGTAAAAACGAAAAAGTAAAGATTCGCCATTCTTTTGAAGGTAAATCATTGAACTATTTCAAATGCAGATTTGATAAAAAACGTTTTGATAAACAGGTTTTGAAATGGAATATTTTACAGGAAATTACTGTTCAAAAAAAGTCAAAGAAACCCCTTGTAATTCAATTTTGAAATTATACTTTTGTCCCATATTGTTTATTTAATAACAAGTAAAAAACTTATTTGAAATTATGGCAAAAAGAACCATTGTAGCCATGCCCGGCGACGGTATTGGCAAAGTTGTACTTGATCAGTGTATCCGTGTCCTCGATGCTGCCGGATTTGAAGCAGAATACGTTACAGGCGACATCGGGTGGGAATTCTGGTGTAAAGAAGGCAATCCCCTGCCCGATCGCACAATTAAACTTCTGGAAGAACACAAAATCGGCCTCTTTGGAGCCATCACTTCCAAACCGAAAGACAAAACTGCCGCTGAGTTGACTCCTGAACTCCAGGGAAAGGGTTTTACTTATTACAGCCCCATAGTTACCATGCGCCAACATTTCGATCTGGATATTTGCATGCGCCCATGTAAAACGCTGATCGGAAACCCGTTGAATTTTATTCGCCGCGGTGCCAATGGCATTGAAGAACCAGCAGTAGATGTGATGATTTTCCGCCAAAATACCGAAGGTTTATATGGCGGTGTTGAATGGACAAATCCGTCGGACCAGGTTTATGATGCTTTAATGACTCACCCGAAATTCAAAACGAATTTTGGCTGGTGTCCTCGTCCGGAACTGGCTGTTTCGACAAGGATATTTACAAAAAAATATGTTACCCGCATTGTTAAAGCATCTTTTGAGTATGCTCAGAAACGCGGTTTCAGTAAAATTACCGTTTGCGAAAAGCCAAATGTTATACGCGAAACCTCCGGCATGATGCTGAAAGTTGCCCAGGAAATGAGCAAGAATGAATACCCTGATATTCGTGTGGAAGATGTGAATATTGATGCCATGACGATGTGGCTGACCAAAAATCCTGAAAACTACAATGTGATAGTTGCAGGAAATATGTTTGGCGATATCGTTTCGGATGCTTTTGCCGGTTTGATCGGAGGCCTTGGATTTGCTACTTCGGCCCAGTTCAATCCCCAAAGCGGAGTGAGCGTATTTGAACCTACGCACGGCTCGGCTCCTAAATATGCCGGTTATGAGGAATCCATTGTTAATCCAATTGCAATGATTCTCTCAGGAGTAATGATGCTCGAACACCTTGGTGAAACGGAAATGGCTGATCGTATCCGTAAAGCAATTGCCGATGTGGTTGCCGAAGGCAAAGTAAAAGCATATGATATGATGAAATTAAAAGGCTCGCCG
>JBBSDG010000075.1:0-13918 GCA_038249635.1 Bacteroidales bacterium
AGAAATATGTTTTTCATAATCAAATGAATTAAAACATAAAAGTACTTAATAAAAGTCTCCAAAAGCAAAATTATTTTTTTGAAAATACTTATTGGAGTCATTTTTAACAAAAATAGTGAGGGATTGTTTGGCTTTTCAAAACTAAGGATATACATTTTTGGCAGGATGTAGGTAGGACTAAACTAACGTTGGAAGATCAGGGAAACAATGGCTTTCGCAATATCTGTCCTCATCATAAAGTTCCTCAACCAATTGCACCACACCGCTAAATGGATCAAAGAGGCGATAAATATTACAACGGGGAAAATCTCACTGTTGGCTTTACTTGCAAAAAATGAAGGCCGGGTTTTAACGCACCAGTATATTTTAAAGGAAATATGGGGTATGGGCTACATCGAGCAAACCCAGTACCTGCGGGTTTTTATTGCCCAGTTACGTAAAAAAGTGGAAGATGATCCGGCAAAGCCAAAGCTGTTGAATACGGAGTCGGGGATAGGGTATAGGTTTGGGTATTAGAATATTATTGAAGTTTAAAATTTTGTATTCAATGTTTTATCATTTCTTAATTAGCTGGCAATTAACTGTTCAATTCAGTTACCGTTGTAACCCTTTTATAAACCACATCATCAAAGTTGTTAAAATGTGCTTTCCCACATTCGATCTTAAGTTTCTCGCTACCCCTGAGCTCCTGGCCTGCTGATTTTGTTTCAGCTACAAAATAGATTTTCTTTTCTCCCTTGAAAACAACTGCCCAGTCAGGACGATATTTGCCAATTGGTGTATTTATTTCGAACCAGTTTGGCAATTTGAAATAGAATTCGATTTGTTCGCTACTTTCACAATCTTTGGCAAACTGGTTTTCTACACCACTGTCAAGAGGTATATAATTTTCGTAAATCGTTTTTGAGCTGTCTGTTACCTTATGTGTAAAGTTATCAATATAGATTTCGAAGTCGGCATCATCAAATAATGCCATCTCATAAACCTTATCTCCAATCTTTTCATACTTAATTCCATCAATCATTAACTGATGCAGTTCCTCTTTAATCTTCCTTACTGCATTGTCCATAAACATCTGTGGATTAAGCAATAATTCATTGAGTCGCTTTGATTTCTTTAATATTTCCAATATGGCACTTCTTGTCAACTCCGTTTTGCTTTGTATATATGCCAGCATATCTGGAATTTCAAATTGCAGCCCATATTCATCAGCTACACTGTCGCTCAATAACTGACCGTCAACACCTTCATCAGTAATTAAAAGCTTTTTCTTGGTCGATCTGATAGCTGGTTTCTTTGTTTCATCCATCTTGCTCACTGCATTTGCAGCAAGCGTAATGAGCTTTCCGGTATCGTAATCAACATTATATTTGGTCCGGAATTTTATTTTCTCCCATATTTGGAGGAACTTCGGATCAGCTTCAAATCCTTTTCTGTAATCTACTTTCTTCCGCTCGTTCTTATTCTTGATTCTGCCTGTAAATTCTACACCACAATCCTCCTGTATTTCTTTTTGCAGACCTTTTGCATAGTCTTCAAACCTTTCATTTGCAATGATAGTCAGTTTATTCAGGTTCCGGTCTTTTTCCCTGTCGCCGTTCTGATTCACACAAATCCGCATTCCTCTTACAATGGTTTGTCTTTTATCTCTTTCAGTATTCATTTCGCGTAAAGTACATATCTGGAAAACATTCGGATTGTCCCAGCCTTCTTTTAATGCGGAATGGCTGAAGATAAAACGGAGTGGGATATTCATGTCAAGCAGGTCTTTTTTGCTTTTCATGATAAGCCGGTAAGTATCATCATCCAATTTTGTTTCGCCTCCGGTGTCTTTAAACTTGCCTTTGTTATCCTGCGAAAAATAACCGTTATGTACATCATTTGCCGGATAAGCAACCATATCCTTATAAACGGGTTTCAAAATTTCCTTTTGATAAATTTCTTCAAACCATTGTGCGAATTTCCCTTTCAGCGGATTCCCGTTAGCATCATATTCCCGGTAGTTTTTCACTTTGTCGATAAAAAACAGTGAAAGCACTTTTATCCCTTTATCCTTATAGCTTTTTTCCTTTTTCAGATGTTCTTCAACCGTTTTTCCAATCATAAAACGCAAAACTTCATCATTCATTCCGCCCTGCGTTTCGCCTTTCCTTAATACTACCCCGTTGGTCAATTCTATCTGTTCATTTCCAAAATCAATTTCATAAATCTTTATTCCTTCATATTTGCCATTCTGGTTCGATAACTTATATAAATCAAGGTTATTGCCGCTTGCAGTCACCGATTTTCTTTGTACTCCGTTTGCTGAATTTACATCAATTTTAATTTTTGCTTTAATTGCATTTCCGGTACGGATTACATTTTCAAGTTGCAGGAACGAACTGTTAAAGTCGTTTTCACTCATTACCGAATCAACTTCAATTTGCTTCACAAGCCCAAGGTCATAAGCTTTTACAGGGTTAAGTGAGTACACAAGATTATAAAGGTTTGTATGTGTGGCTGAATACCTGAGTGTACACAGAGGTTTCAGGTTTTGAATCGCACGTTTACGGGTTTCCGTTTCCATGTTCTGCGGTTCGTCAACTATCACAAAAGGGCGTGTGCTTTGTATAAACTCAATCGGCCGTTTGCCGGTAAGTTTATCGTTTGGCTTATTGATTATATTTTCATCTTTTGCAAATGAATCAATATTAATCACTAAAACCTGTATAGTGTTGGACGAAGCAAATCCCCGCAGGTTCGAAACTTTTTTGCTATCGTAAACATTAGGATTTATCTGTACATTGTCATACAGGTTTTGGAAATGCTCGTAAGTATCGTCAATGGATTGCAAAACACCTTCACGAATGGCGATTGAAGGGACAACGATAATAAATTTGTTAAAACCATACAGCTTGTTCAGCTCGTAAATGGTGCGCAGATAAACATACGTCTTGCCAGTACCGGTTTCCATCTCCACTGAAAAATTCCAACCGTTGTTTTCAATTTCAGCAGTAGTTGAAATCTTCAGCCCGTTATTTTGCTGAACCTGTTGGATATTACCGGCCAGCTCTGTTAAATTTGCGAAAGCTGAATTATTCCCGAATCCATTTTCAGTGAGCAATTGACCTGGTTGCGTAATTGTAAACTCAAAGTCACCGCTGCTTAGTGGTTGTCCTTCAAAAATATCGGTAATGGCTTTAACAGCTTCAAGCTGGAATTCCTGTTTGGAATCGAAGTGGAGTATCATTATGCTTGCATTCTTTCTACTAAATTATCAATCCAATTTCTGAACCGCACACATCTTCCCATAATAATTTCTACTGTAATCACATCACCAATAATTGGCCCATGAAAGGTTTTCTCATAGCCGGGAATTAATTTCCCTAAGCGCTTCGAGGGGGCTGTTTCAGCTCCATCATTTAATAATTCAGGATTTTCATGCTCATATACAGCATTGTTAAGCAAAACCCTATTCTCTTCCGGTATATCCGGAATATAATCAAAGCCCAAATTTGAAGAAAATAATAAACCTTCAAATTCATGCAACTGAATATATGGAACCATTCGAGGATGATCTATATTATTTCTAATTGCTTGCTCCAATGCTGTTACTCGTTCAAATTTATTCCCAATTTTCAGTGCATTGTCGAATTGGGGAAAGTTTGTTTCTAATCGGAAGTAATCAATCAAAGAGGTAACGATAATATCATTTTCTCTTTTTAACAGATTCATTGCATTGTTTTTATAGCGCTGAAATGATACAGCACCACCTTTATGCCCAGAGCTCGTTTCCATTAATATAGGCCTGATATCATAAATGCCTCGGGCGATGAAATAGTGTGATAATACTTCATTAATAAATTGCTCTTCTGTTTGTCCTTCGCTTAAAATATATAACCCCCTCATTTTGGCCTCCCTCCTAAAACATTCTTTTCCCAAAGTTCACCCAACGTATATTCTTTAAGCCAATCTTTTAAATCTACCGACGATTGCCTGGCAAATATGGTTTGATCATCCTTTCTTTCTACTACCAGTATATCATCAGCAGTAAACTGGTTAACTAAATTTACCGATTGAGTTGAAATGATCAATTGTGATTTTATTGATGCACTTTTTATCATTGCTCCTATTTTCTGAATAGCAAAGGGATGTAATCCTAACTCTGGTTCATCAATAATAATTGTTTTTGGTGTTATGGGTTGTAATAAAAGAGTTGTTAATGCTATAAAACGCAATGTCCCATCCGAAAGATTGTGTGCATTGAAATATTCATCCGAACCTTTTTCAAGCCAGTTTAGGAATATTACCTCAGGATTCTTTGCGTCTGGTATTAAATCAAATTTATCAAAGAAAGGAGCAACCGATCGTATAGTGTGTTCAATAATTTTAAAGTGAGCAGGATGTGTATCTTTTATTTTAAATAAAAAGGCTGCAAGATTACTCCCATCTTCTTTCAATGTTTCATAGTCATGTGTTTTATTCGGCTGTTTTAACAAAGAACCTGAACTTGTATCATGAAAATGGAATACTTTGAAATCTTCAAAATATTCGCATAAATATATCGCTCTTTCTGATAAGTTGTTTCGTAATTCGCTTTCCTGCTGACCTTCACCTCCTAAATCCAGATAATTCCAGGCCTCACTATATCCGCTTGCATAAAGATTAAATCCGCCCAAATCTTTTTCAAAATAAAATCCACTACTCTGAGCTTGTGGTACTAATCTGAAATCATACCTGTTATTTACATTTCCTTTTTGGGGCCTGAATACTATATTCCCTTCAAGAAATTTCGATTTCGTTCTTCCAAAATAAAGTATCCTGTTTTCATAACCATTATCGGCAACAAATTTTATCAATCTTTGCTTATAAATACTGTTAAGCAATTTAAAAAAACCAATAAAATTGCTTTTACCAACTCCATTTGGACCAATCAATACATTTATCGGCCGGAATTCGATATCTCCCGAATCTCGTATTGATTTAAAGTTTTTAATATTTATTCTCTGTATTGGCATATCGTTTTTATTTGCAATAATCACCTTTTAAACTTCTGCAATCATAAAATCTTCTGAATCAATAACCTAATAGATTATTTCATAGATCTATTTAATGATTGAGCCATTTTTATATCGTTTTAAAATCAATCTCCCCATCCCGCATCTGTAGCACCGTATTCGTTTTCAACTGGTCATTCCCGGCAAAAAGCTTATCAAGTGTTATTACTTTCTTGGGCTTCGCTGCAATTATTTCTTCAACCAAGGGCTGGCTCATTGCCTCCAAAGCAACAATTAACTCCCCCTCTTTGATTGAGTAATAGCCTTCTTTTGCTTCTAATTTATCCGTTAGCAAATATCCCGCTTTCAGCATTAATTCATACAGCATATTTTCTTTTTCGCTGCCTTCGCGCACCGGGTCGGTAAAAGCATCCAGTTGTGTTACCAGGTTTTCCTCTGTAATTTCATTGCCTCTCCATATTTTGAAGTTGGAAGAGGAAAGTTTGAAGACTTTAAAGCCTTTATCACATGCTTCCATTTTTTCCATTTTCGCCATATTTTCCAGCGACTTTTCTCTTGCCACTCCTTGCCGTTTAATAAGCTTTTCAATTTCAGGGGTTGTGGGTTCGCCTTCAAACAGTTGAGGATTTAATTTCTTTCTCTCTTCGCTTATTTCATTATCCAATTTCATTACTTGTTCAATTAATCCATAAGCTTCATACCCAAGTTTATCTTTTTCTTTATCAATATTGGTTATAACTCTTCGTACCCTTTCTTTCGAAATATCTGCTATCGTTTTATATCCCGCTTTATATGCTTCGCTGTTTTCATCACATAATTCCGGCAATTGTACTAAGATAAATTTACGGTTGCTGCCATCTTCTTTGTTGAGTTCCAATACGGCTTGGGCAGTGGTGGCTGAACCAGCAAAGAAATCAAGAATTATATCATCATTATTTTGCAATCCTTGCTTAATTAATTGTTTTAACAAATCTTTTGGTTTTGGAAAATCAAAATATTCTTTTTCCTCAAATATTGTTCTCAATTCTCTTGTTCCTTGTGTATTGAAAACGGTATCTAAAATAGTTGAGAATCCTGTAAATTCACTCTCCAGATCAGTTACGAATTTTTTTCTTCGTGGTCTTCCCTCAGGATTAACTGGAAATATTACTTCAGAATTTCTGATTAATTCCCTCATTCTTTTAGGCTCATATCTCCATCCTGTCGTCGGACATTTGTAAATTAATCCTGTCAATGGATTTTCTAGATCATAGTGTAAATTTGGCCGTTGATCTATAGTTGCTAAACCAGTCATGTCAGCACTCATCCAATCTCCTTTTGGATCATTGTCAGGATTAGAATATTTTCCCATATCTTTCTCTGCTCCACGAATCATTCCTTTCTCTGATTTTCGATATCCTAAAACATACTCATGATCTACAGAAGCTCCATTTTTTGATCTACTATCAACATTCTGCCTTCTTTTCCAGATAAAGCTTGCAACAAAACTCTCCTCCCCAAAAATCTCGTTCATAATCATTCGCAAATTATGAACTTCGTTATCATCAATATGAACAAAAATAACTCCATCATCGCGCAATAAATTTTTGGCAAGAAACAAGCGGGGATACATCATACTTAACCAATTGCTGTGGTAGTGTCCGCTATCCTTGCTGTTGCGGCGAAACATACCTTCTTTCAGCAGATACCCTTCTTCGTCTTTTTCACCAATCCGTTTCAGGTAATCGTCTTTTTTCTCTTTAAAACTGTCGGGATAAATAAAACTGTCGTTTCCGGTATTGTATGGCGGATCAATTATAATGCACTTTATTTTGCCATAATACGATTTTTGAAGCACTTTCAGCACTTCGAGGTTTTCGCCTTCAATAAAAACATTTTCGGTTGTGTCGAAATTCACTGATTCTTCAGGCACAGGTTTCAATGTAGCGGTAGTAGGTTGTTGCAAAACCTTAAAATCGTCGCTCTTTCCGGCCCAGTTCAGCACATAGCGTTCGTTGCTGAACTCTATATTTTCTTTGCCAAGCGATACCTGTAGTTTTTCCCAGTCAATTTTACCTTCGGTAACAACTTCCGGGAAAAGCTGTTTCAGTTTTTCAAGCTGGTTCTGAACAATATCCAATGATTCACCTGTCATTATTAATAGGTTAAAATAAGTGTGTAAATATAAAGATAATCTCTTTGACTCAGCCGGGTGTAATTTCAAATCCAACTATTATTTGGATTTTAGATCAGGTGTTTAAGCTTTATTCTTATTCTAACCGAAAAACTTTGCTCCACAATCCCGTTAAACTGAAAAACCTGCCGCACCCATCAAAAAATATGACGCATGCAAGCAGGTATTTGGGATTAGTACTTTTTTCGTAAATTCAGACAGCCAATTAAATTGGGCCTATATTCCCATGGCAGATGATATTAGCCTGGCCTATTTCAACCTGGTAAATGTTAATATATCCGACATAAACCAACCAGTTATCATAAGTAATTTTAGTATCATTATCGAGTTGACGGATATTTGTGAAGCTTTTGCCATCGGTTCCTTGAACGCTGCTGAGTGTTTTGGCAACAGGTCCGCCACCAATCGTAGCGATTGAACCCAGGTTAATGGTGGCCGGATAAACATCGCCATTAATAGTGCCTGCAAGCGAAATAGTAACCAATGTGTTTCCGTTTACCCTTTTTTCGAATAACGCTGTGCCTGAAACTCCTAAGGCAGCAATTGTATCAAGAGCATACGTTTTATTTACAGTGGTCAGAACATTGCCGCCAATATCGCCCTGCGCCAGTATCACATTTGTCTCGCTGCTGCTTTTAGTCACTTTTACGTTTCCATCATAAGTATTTAGCTGGCTGTATGTCATGTTTGTTAGCAGGGTTGAGCTTTTGCCGGTTTCGTCAACCGGATTGAGTGTAATCAAAGATGTTCCGTTTTCAACTTCCGAATACATATACAAACCTGCCGGATGTGATCCCGAAGGAGCGTTGATCAAAACTATTTCGATGGTTGAACTGGTAGCAGATGTTTCGATAAAGGTTACCTTGCCTGTTACCCCGAGTACATCTTTGGTTTTCAGGTCGTATGATGTGCTGCTTTTGGCTGTGGCGTCATCTTTTTTACATCCGCTCCCGCTAAAAAGCATAATTACTGCGGAGAACATTGTTAAAAGAAGAACTGCATTTTTTGTTCTGGTCATATTTATAACGTATTATTTTTCCGCAACTGGCGGAACAGGTGTGAAAACTTATCACACTGCAAAGGTGGCCGCTTTGGTTACGGAAAGTGTTACAATTTTATGGAGAAGATTTACATGATTCACACATAGGGCGTGCAAGTTTGAAGAGATTGTTTAAATTTGTTTATAATCAGAATGCCGATGGCATCACAGGTTTATAGTATTAAAATTTATCTTCGTTATGTGACCTCATCGGTGGGTGTAAATCGTCCATTAATCGCCATTATTTAAAACTGTTCCCTTCGGAGTTCGAAAATGCAAAATTTAAACAGTCTGCATTTAAATACATTACTAAATTCCCGATATTTGTCAGACTGTAAAATCAGAAAAAACAAACATAAAATGGAATCTAATGAAATTATAAGAAAGCAAATATTTGAGATCATTGCGAACCAAAGGAGAGCAAATGATCCAAAGGAAACCAATCTGGCGTTTAAAAGACTGGTTGATATGGGATACACCGAATATGAAGCCCAACAATTTATCGGTCAATGTGTCGCTGTTGAAATATATGACTTATTGAAACATAAAAAACCATTTGAAATCGACAGGTATATCAAAAATTTAAATAAGCTTCCTGAAGAACCCTTTGATTAAAAAACTATGAATATAGAATTGGCGAAAGACCAATACACAACTTTATAGAAGCTGATGTATTGAGGCGAATGAGTATTAAACACTTACAAGACCCGTGAAGACAAAAATTATCGTGAGACCGATAAATTTGAACAATTTATTTTCTCTTTTGCAAAAGAAATTAAACTGGAAAAGTGAGTTGAATACGACGAAGGAGCTAAAAAGTATTTCCCAACTGCTTCAATGGAAGATGCTTTTCATAAGTTTATTAACAAGTATAACAATCAGCAAAAGAAATTATAGCATAAGACTTATTTGGCACTATCATTTCTTAATTTTATCCAAAACACTCTTATCCACAATCCTCCCAACCGGGTACAGATTCACCCTGCTATCTCCGTAAGGCGATTTTTGGTAAAGCCAGTTCAGCATTTCATCGGGATCGGATGCAAATGCTTTATCAGAGGCTTTTTTCTGTTCAAATTCCGCTTTCAGTGCCGGGCTATCCAGCAGCATTTTACGGGCCAGCACTTCCATCACATACGATTCGGAATATTCTTTCTGCTCCATATAAGCATCAAAAAATCCCCATGCGGCATACGAATCGGGCGATGCAGGCTCCAGCAGATGAGCAATAACCCTGGCAGTACGTTGGTTCATCTCCACCAGCATGGTTCCGGCAGGGAAGGTATGCTGCTCAATGGTATCAATGAGAGTGTAGGTAAGTTTATGGTGTCCTTCATAGGGTTTCTGTTGCCAGTGCATATTGCTGAAAGTACTTAACTTTACTTTGCAGCTGATTTCATGAGCTAAAGGAGTTGTTTTTATGCCATGAAGTTTTAACCCGTTAATTACTACATTGCATTGAGGCGGTATCAGATATGCTTCAGGCAGATTTACAAACTTATTGGCTATACAATTGGGGAAAAGAGTCAGTTGCCAGTTGGTTGGTTTCTGGTTGTCATATTTAAACCATAATCCTCCAGTCAGATCGCTGGTATCAATTTTATAGTCAAATCCAAGAAATTCAATACGTGTGCTATCGGCAAATGATTCGGAATAATTCACCGGGAACGGTTCTTTGCGGAATTGCCCGCCCGAAGTGTATGTATCGGCTTTGGCTTCGAGTGTTTGCAGCGTTTTATATTCCTTGTTCAGCAGTTCAATTATATGTGTAAGCATGGTGTAAGTGCTGGTAACCCTGGCTTTGTATGGTTTGAGCATATGGGTTTCAATCAGCAACCCTGGCCGGTTCTGTACGCTTGTATATCCTGTCGAGAGCATAGGCGGAGCAACATTAACCGTAAGCCCGCTGCGGGGATCGTGCCAATTGCGGAACTGAACATAAGGGAATATCGGGAATCCTGATTTCTTCATTTCGCTCACCAGGTAATTTTCGCACACATTTTTAGTCCAGGTGGTGAGATCCTTCTCCATATTTCCCCTGGTTTCGAGCCCGTAGGTCATGGTATATTGAAAATCAGCACCATCGGTAACATGGCAATCCACAAAGAATTCAGGAAGCCATTTGGAATACAACTTAAGCCAGGCTTGCATTTCGGGAGCATCGGCTTTTAAATAGTCGCGATTCAGGTTAAGGTTTTGAGCCGTGGTGCGCCAACCCATTTCTTCCGGTCCGTTCTGATTAATGCGGTTATAGGGTCCGAAACGCTCGTGGCCATCGGTATTCAGGATTGGGATAAAAAGTATAGTAACATGATTGAGCAGGTTAAGATTCTTGTTGTAAACGGCAATATCGCGGAGCAACATCAGGCCGGCATCTTTACCATCGGGTTCACCGGCATGAATGCAGGCCTGAATGAGAAGAACGGCATTTCCACTTTTGCGCACAGCTTGGGGAGTAAAATTTCCGTTTTTATCGGCTATCAGCAAAGGAAGATCAAGGCCTTCGGGACTTTTCCCAAATGTGGTGTATTGCAGAAGGGAAGATGCTTTTTCAAGCTTTTTGCAAAATTCAACTGTCTCGCTATAACGGGGAGTGCTTAAATAGTTCGATTTTTCGTAATGAGTCAGGAGTGTTTTATCCTGTGCCTGAAGTGCTACTGTAAAGCAAAGAAGGCTGAAAATGGAGAAGAAGAATTTCATGAATTAATGAATTTGCATGCAAAAGTAAACATATAAAGCTCCGGGAGAAACTTCTGGTAAATAGTTAGAAATTTTGGTGATACAATTGTCAGAAGGTTGCCATATGATTGTCATACAGCAGTCAAACGATGGTAATTCAGTAACAGTTTAAACTACTAAAACCCTTCAAACCTTTAAAACCCTTCAAACCTTTCAAACCCTTCAAACCTTTCAAACCTTTCAAACCTTTCAAACCCTTTAAACCTTTCAATAGCAGCGCTGGCGATGGCTTATAGTAGCAAAAAAAAAATCAGTCTCATCTGTTTTTAAATTAAACTTATAGCGAAGTTAATTGTCTTAATACTCTATCTAAGATGTAAAAAATGTTTCGTCCCAATTCCGCCAGAATTTTTCTGGTACTTTTTTCTTTAATTTTTTCAGTTTTTTTATCAGCCCAGCAACCTTCTGCAACACCCGGTCGGGGATACAAAGCCGATGGCGGAGGTACCCAGGGTTATGGTGTAATTTCGGGCGCTTTGCACGATGGAGTTACAAAAGAACATGTGGAATATAGCAGCGTCGTTTTGTTTCGCTCAGCCGACAGCTCAATGGTTACAGGAGCTATTACCGATTCCAAAGGACGCTTTTCGATTACCAATCTTGCATCAGGCAAATATTACCTGAGAATTCAATTTATCGGCTATGAAAATCTGGTGATTCCGGGTCTGGTCATTTCGTCTAAAACGGCTGATATTATGATCGGAGATATTTCAATACAGCCCAATGCCTCATCACTTTCGGGTGTTGTAATTACCTCTCAAAAGGCTATGGTGAGCAATAACCTGGATAAAAAGATAATTACTGTTGATAAAAGTCTGGCTCTTGGAGGCGGAACAGCAACTGATGTGGTTGAAAATGTTCCTTCAGTATCTGTGGATGCCGATGGCAATATCAGCCTTCGTGGCAACGCCAACATAACCCTGCTTATCGACGGGAAACCCTCGAGCCAGACCGGGATTTCCGCCAGCGATCTGCTTAATCAGATTCCCGCCAGTGCCATCGAAAACATAGAGGTAATCACCAATCCTTCTGTACGTTATGATCCGGATGGAACTTCGGGCATCATAAATATTGTTTTGAAGAAAAAAGCACTGCAGGGATTTAACGGAATGGTTTCCACAAATGTAGGTACAGGCGATAAGTACAGCGGTTCACTCAACCTGAATTACAGGATGAATAAGTTGAATGTTTTCGCGGGTTTCGACGGACGAATGAACCATATGAAGACGAGTATGGAAAGCACACGCACCAGCATTTACGATGGTGTGGAAAATGTACTCAAACAATCGGAGACAGGCTCAAGGGACTGGAATATGTACGGTATTAATGGCGGGGTCGATTACTTTATAAATTCACGTAACAACTTTACCCTCAGAGTTCAAAACCGAAATATGGCCTTCAATTCGGAGGGCAACAGGTTAAACAGTAATTATAATGGTAATGATTCATTGCTGCGCTATTTTGAGCGCTTTACGAATGGCAGCCGCTCTATGAATTCAATGGAATATTCTCTTTCGTATAAACACCTGTTCCCTGAGAAAGGGCGCGAATTTACGAACGATATTATATTCAACACGAATACAATGAATAATGGCAGCAACATTAAGCAGCAGGATTATACCGCACCCGGCTCCGAAACTATCGGTGAACCTTTGAAACAGGAGAACGATGCCGTGAATAACAACAAGATGTTTACGCTGCAGGGAAATTACACTTACCCTATGGAGAACGGGGGGCGTATTGAAACCGGTTATAAAGCAACTATACGCGATATGTCGATGCTTTACAATTACTATAATATCAACACTGCGGGTGAACTTGTAGAACAAATGTTGTTAAAGAATCAGTATGATTACACCGATCAATTATATGCTATTTATGGTATTTACGGTAATTCAATCAAAAAGTTAAAATACCAGGCGGGTCTCAGGTTCGAACAGGCATTTACTGATTCCAAGGTAGCACTTACTGATACCAGTTTTAATACAGCATATTCAAAATTTTATCCTTCCCTTCATTTTCAGTATGATTTAGGCAAGGAACGTGAGTTGCAGTTCAGTTACAGCCGCCGTGTAAATCGCCCTTCGCCACGCGAGTTAAACCCGTATGTTGATTATTCCGACTCACTGAATATCGAAACCGGAAATCCTGCATTGAAGCCTGAGTTTACAACTTCATTAGAATTGGGCGTGATGAAATACTGGAAAAAGGGCTCACTTACTTCAAGTGCATTTTACAGGCATACCACCGATCTGGTGGAAGATATAAGCAAGATGCAGGATAACGGAGTAACCATTACCATGCCTCAAAATATCAGCAGCAGCACTTCCTATGGCCTTGAGCTGGTAGGAGCCGCCAATCCGAACAAATGGTTCAGGTTAAATGCGAATGTATCTCTTTACCGTGCATTAACTGATGCTATTCCTGAAATGAATATTGAAAGTTCTGATCAATTCTCCTGGAGCAGCAGGGTAAATATGAATTTTATTCCCTGGAAAGATGGTTCGTTTCAGTTGATTGGCACTTATAATTCGCCCACACGATCTGCACAGGAATATCGTAAGTCACAATACTATGCTGACGCATCGTTCAGACAGGATTTCCTGAAAAATAAGCTTTCATTCTCCCTGCGGTTAACAGATATTTTCAATACCCGCACCTTTTACGAAACTACCTATGGCGATGGCTTTACCTCCGAGAGCAAGAGGTACCGTGAATCCAGGATACTATATGCCGGACTACAGTTTAAGATCAATAACTTTAACAAGAAGGCTGCGAAGGATTTCAGCAATGGCGATAACCAGGAATCGGATGGATTCCAGTAAACGGATTTAGTTAAAATATTAGATAAGTGATTTTTTTGAAAGGACTCGGTGCATAGTGCTGAGTCCTTTTTATGTGAACTATTTACACAACTATACTGTACGTTTCGACTCCGCTCATCGATCAGCGATCTGCAACTCTGCAACT
>JBBSDG010000076.1:0-13887 GCA_038249635.1 Bacteroidales bacterium
AGAGATTTTTCAGCCGTTAAATCTAAAGTTGCCACAAAAACTCCGGGAGTGCTTGATTGATCCATCTGAATAGCGGCAGTATTATCCCATACTGCGGTGGTTCCATCACCTAAAGCATATATTACAGGACGGTAAGTAGTAACTGTTTGTGAAACAACGTTAGAATACGCAGGATTAGAATAATTTGTTCCCTGGTAAGCAATTACCCTAAGATCAAGAATTCCTGTAGTATTTTCTGGAATGCCCACAATGGATGCAATTCCATTAAGTTCGCTAACAGTGTATTTGGTTGTTAATGCTGTGCCTGTGGGTTTTACATTTACATTAGTCCAAGTTCCGCCTGATTTTTGAATCTGTATTGCATAATTTAGGGACTGGTCTCCAAACTGAGTTGCATTCCAGTTGCAGGTTACTGCTGTACTGGTAGCATTTGTCATTAGAAGAGTAAGAGGTCCAACAGGATTTAAAGCAAGGGTGACAGGGATAATGTAAGGCGTAACACTAACTTTAATTAAATTGGATTGATACAAGTCGTTGTTATTGTCATAAGACGAAATTACCCTGACATCGAGGTTGTTAGGTACACTCTTAGTAGCGTTGAAGCCAAAAAGCATTAAATTGAGTTCTTTAGCAGTAAAAGATGTACTTAAAACTCCCTTTACTACTCTTGTAGCAGGTTTTGCAAAATTATGGCCTACAGAATCTATCTGAATAACAAATTTTTGATTTGCAGAATCCGTAGCATAATTTGGCCATGTCCAGTTCAGCGTCAGTACTGTTTTGCTTGAATCAGCAATAGGTGCAGTAACTGATGGCACAGAACCTGATAACACAGTTCCGTTTCCGGTTTTATAAAAGGGTAAATCACCCTCTTTTTTGCAGGCCGTGAAAATCATTGCGACTGCAACCGTTGCAAATAAGATTTTTACTATTTTTTTCATGATTAACTTTTTAAAAGACTAAAAGATTAGATTTACACTTTTACTTGATAATATTTACCAAGTTGAAAGTCAATGGTAACTTTGTATTTTCCTGCAGAGGCTGGTCCGGGGAATGGCGGTTCGGAGTCTTTTTGTTCAAATTTTCCTCCTGTAAATACGCTTCCATCCAAAGCATGGAATTGCGAACCCCATACGCCCATTTTCTGGACTAACTTGTATCCTCCGCCACCAATGAAATCAACGGTTAATTCGTAAAGCGTTTCTGATACCCTTGTAAATTTCTGGGTCACATCGAAAGGTGATTTCAGTGGATTATCATATTTTCCAGCTGTAGCATCGCCTACAAGCCATAAAGTTCCTTCAACTGGTACAGCCACTATTGGAGGAGGTGTAAACGGAGTTGCCGTCATTTTAAGGACGTTTGAAAATAAGGGTACGGAATTGTTGATCAGGGTCGCTTGAATCCTTGCTTCGATGTTATGCGACATTCCCGTTTTCAGTAACAATTTACTGGCTAAAATAGTGTTCAACTCATCAACGGTGAATGTATGGCTCAATTCGCTATTAATTGCAATGGATTGTTTGTTAGGGTTTGTAAAGTTTGCCCCGGTTGTATCCAACTCCAAAATGTAGAAAACGTTCTGTGAACTGATGCCCGTTGTAAACTCATAATTAGGGTTGGTCCACGCGAATGTAACAGCTTCATTTGCTTTAGTAGCATCTGTTAGAACCAACGAAGCCTTGGTTGAGGTTAAGGTTGGAGCCGATCCACCTTCGAAGTAGATCTTTTTCTCATCTTTACTGCACGACCATACTAACGTAGTAAGGATGAAGCTCAGGAATATGTATTTAAATATATTTTTCATGATGGATTATTTTTTTAAGGTTAGGATTAATAACCGAGGTTTTGCCCTAAGTTTGAATTAGAGTTTCTGTTAGCAGCAGGGATAGGGTACAGATTAAATTTGCTGTCAACAGCAGTACCTGAAGAAACGCCACCTTTCCACGGCCATACATAAGCCGAGGTAGTGAACTGTCCGTAACGAATTAAATCGGTGCGGCGATGGCCTTCCCAGTAAAGTTCCCTTGCTCTTTCGTCGAGTATATTCTGAAGGGTCATATCTGTTGCGTTAAAAGCGGTAGCTTTGGCTCTGGCTCTGATCAGATTTACATAATTGAGAGACAATCCGGCATCACCCGCACCACCACGAAGCTGAGCTTCAGCATAGATAAGGTACATCTCGGATATGCGGAATAACGGGAAATCGATATCAGCGTAAGTGAGGGTAGGATCATTTGCTTTTGCACCGTCCGAACGCTTATTTACATATTTTTTGATATGATACCCGGTTGAAAAGTCGCTAACATCAGCAAGAGTGGGAATTGCGCCCTGAGCATCTGTGCCTTTGAATGCCGAAGTATAAAAAGCTTTCCCCCTTGCATCTTTTATTGTGTCGATACTACCGGAAGTTTTCGGGAATTTGTCGCCTAAGGATTTGGTAGCTCTGTATCCGAACCATCCACCATTAGCACCAAAATCAGCAGCATCGCCTCCCGCAGGGGCATGAATCAGGAAAGAAGTGTTTCCAAAAGCCTGTCCTGTTAACCCATCGCAGTTTATAGCCCAGATAATTTCATTTTTTAATTTATCGTTATCAGCCATAAACAACTTGAAATAATCAGGTTGTAAAGTATATCCTGCATCAATTACTTTTTTTGAATACGTAATGGCTTCGGTGTTTCTGGGAGTTCCGGTATATACACCGGCATTCAGATAAATACGGGCCAGCAATGCCCAATCAGCAGCCTGATCAACACGGCCATACTCCGCAGTTTTGGCAGGAGCCAGTTCAGCATCAATGGCTTTCAATTCACTTTCGATGTAGAGGAACAAGTCGGCACGCAAAATTTCTTTTGGTAAAAAGGTTCCGATACCATCTTCTTCAGTAATAAAAGTTGATTTGCCAAACAGATCCATCATCACCCAGTAATTGAAGGCGCGCATAAAACGGGCTTCGGCTCTTGACTTTTTAATGTCAGCGGCGGCAGCACCGGTTATACCATTGGCGGCAACTTTTTCGTCGGTGGCCTGGCGAAGGTATTCATTAATAAGGGTGATGTTGTATATCGGACGGGCATACATACCTTTGATGAATACATCGCTGCTTGTCCATCTCATGTAATGAAAATCCCAGATAGTCTGGTCATTCCAGGCTACAATGGCTTCATCGGTAGGAAGTTCCTGGTGATTGAAAAAACCACGGATAAATGCTACCTGCGATCCTTCATCCAATCCACCTGCAATATCAGGTTGACCCGAAGGACCCTGGTTTCCGGTCATTGATAATCCGCCGTATATTTTGGCCAGAACAGCCTTATACCCTTCAGGCGTTGAATAGGTAGTTTCGGGTGTAAGATCGTTCACGGGGAACAAATCCAGGTTTTTTGCACATGAAGTCACCATTATCAGAGTAACTAATGCAAAGAATATGTTTATTAATGTTTTACTTTTCATGGTAATTGATTGTTAAGATTAAAAATCAAGGTTGAAACCAAGTGAGAAAGTCCTTGGACGAGGATAAATGACATTATCAACACCTGTTGAACTTGCATTTTCAGGGTCTAAGCCGGAGTATTTCGTGATAACGAAAACATTCTGAACATTTGCCTGAATACGTAGATTACTTTCTCCGCTCTTGAAAATTTTCCCGACATTATATCCTACGTTTATATTGTCGAGTCTGAAGAAGGATGCATTCTCAATGTAGTAGTCCGACAGGTATTGCATATTGCTGAACTTGGTGTCATAGTAATTAGGCGAAATGTTCGAGATGTAATAAAGGGGGTCTTTTGTTGCCCGTAATGTTCCCTTATTTGAATTAAAGTTGTTGTACAGGTAATTATCCAACATTGCGTGTCCGACTATGCCCATGTTCCATTTCTTATATGTAAGTGAAGTATTGACTCCGAAAAGAAAATCAGACGCAGGTTTTTTATAGAAGTACCTGTCGGCATCTGTTACCTGGCCATCCCTGTTGATATCCTCGTAAAGGCCTTCAATCGGCATGCCTGTAGTTTGATCATACACCTGTTTGTAAACATAGTAAGTGTATGGAGCATAATCTACGGCAAACTTACCGATCTTGTTACCTGTACCGCCGCTTATATCGCTTACATCCAATCCTATGAAGTTCGGATCATCATTCTTAAGCAAGTTAGTGATTTTGGTTTCATTATAGGTAACATTAAATCCAAATTCCCAGGAGAAGTCATTTGTTTTAACAGGAATAGTATTTAAGGTAAATTCAAGCCCTTTATTTTCCATATTGCCAACATTGGTCAACAATGAAATATCAAAATTGGCACCCGGAGCAATAGGCACAATACTCAGGAGGTCTTTTGTCTTTTTCTGGTAAGCATCGATACTACCTGAAATGCGGCCACTGAAAAAGCCGAAGTCTAAACCTATATTACTGGTTTCGGTAGTTTCCCATTTAATATTGGCATCATAAGCTGATGGCCGCAGGAATTGATAGTAGGTATTACCGAACTGGTACTGAGCTGTGGATGTACTACGACCATACTTTGACATATACGGGTAATTGTTATCCTTAACATCCTGTTGTCCGGTTACACCCCAACCCAAACGAAGTTTTAAATCAGTAACGACCTGAGAGTTTTTGAAAAATTCCTGGTTCATTCTCCATGCCAAAGCAACTGCGGGGAAATAACCTACCCGGTTATCGGGCGAAAATTTGGAACTGGCATCGCGACGTATGGAGGCAGTTAACAGGTATTTTTCATTGAAAGTATAGTTAACCCTGCCAAAGTATGACTCAAGCCTGTACTCGGGTTTATCTGTGTTAAAAGTGGGAATAGTTGTTGAATCCACTGCGCCTGCTTCGTTATATGAAGCGAAATTATAAACATCAGTATAAAAATCCTGGTAGCTGTGTCCAGCTAAAACATCCACTTTACTTTTAACAGAGGTTAAATCTTTGGTATAGAACAATGAGATATCAGTCAGGGTATTAGTCTTACCTTGCTCATAATGGGTAAAAATCCCGCCCTTGTAAGCAACACTCGACATCATTTTAGGCCTGTTATCGTCTCCGCTGCCTTTTGCTTTGTCGAGCCCAAGGTTAAGCAGTATATGTAAATCGGGGAAGAAATGCAATTTATAATCAAGTTGTAAGTTTCCGATAACCCTGTTTACCTGCGATGTATTGTTTCTTAGTTCTAACAAACCGAGAGGGTTTGGAGAAGCAGCAGGCCCATTGGTATTGATAGGATTGCCTGCGGCATTGATCCATTCCCAATATCCGCCAAATTTTGTATTCGCTGAATTGTAAATAGGCTGGGTAGGATCAAAATTAACAGATGCTCCGATGGCTCCGCCTTCATCGGCAAAACGGTTGGCAGTTTGTGTGAATTTTGCATTCAGGTTAACTGATAAATGATCGTCGAAAAACTTTGGTGAAAGATTTAAACTGGATGAAAAGCGGTTAAAATGGTTTGTTTTAAGAACACCATCCTGGCTTAAATATCCGGCTGAAAGGCGAAATGGAATGTTTTTTATGCTTCCGCCTGCACTGAAGTTGTTATCCCAACTGTAAGCAGTCTGATAAATTTGTTTCTGCCAATCGGTATTTTCTGTTCCCAGGAGGTTTTTATAGTCATTTTTTCCGGTAGCTGCTGCATCGGCCGTAATAAGACTTCTGATTTCATCGCCAGTAAGCACATCAACATAATTAGCTACTCTGCCTACTGAGGCTTGAGTGTTATAATTGAATACCACTTTACCGCTAGCCCCTTTCTTGGTTGTAATAATAAGTACTCCGTTTGATGCACGCGAACCATAAAGAGCCGTAGCTGAAGCATCCTTTAAAACACTGATTGATTCAATGTCGTTAGGATTAATTGTGTTCAACAAGTTAGCCGAACCTGAAATCCCATTGCTTTCGACCGGAACACCGTCGATAACAATTAAAGGATCGTTGCTGGCATTTAAAGAAGCGCCACCACGAATACGTATGGTACTGCCACCTCCGGCGGATCCGCCTCCTGAAGTAATCTGCAAGCCGGTTACCTTACCCATCAGCAATTGTTCGGATGAGGCAATGTTACCCTTCTGGAATTCTTTGGCTGTAACTGATGTTACAGCACCGGTAAGGTCAGTTTTTTTCCTCGTTCCATAAGCAACTACAACAAATTGCTCCAGATTAGTTGCTGATGACTCCAGATTAACGTTTAGCTCTTTGGCACTGGATACTGTTACTTCTTTTGCAACATATCCAATTGACGAGAACACTAATACAGTGCCCATGTTTACTTTAATTGAATACGCTCCGTTGATATCAGTAATAGTTCCGGTAGTTGTACCTTTAACTACAATAGAAGCACCCGGTAATGTGCTCCCATCCTTTGAATCTGCCACTGTCCCTGTAATGCTCACTTCCTGGGCATAAGCCTGCGAAGAAAAAGCAAAAATCAGGAGAAGCGCCGAAACCTTAATTAAATTAATTAGCTTCTTCATAGATTTGACTTTCATGTTATTGAACAATTGGTTAATTATTGGTTGATTTGATGATTTTTTGGTTATTGGGGTAAATTCATAATGTTATTTAATCGGTCGTATAAAAACAAAGCATTTTTTTTAATTAAAATTAGTAACGCGAATGAAAGTTGCTAGTCGGGTAAAAAAGGTGCTTTTTAGATACAACTTTTAAAAAAAATATCCGGAACAACAGCGCAAAGCTAACTAAAGAATAATATGATACAATACTTATTTTGCTCTTTTTTAAGTATTTCTATAAATATTTTCATGAAATCGTTTTCGCAAACGTTTGCGCTGACTAAATAAATTTACAACTTCTTCTTAACAAAAATTAAGAAGAGACGATTTTATTAAAATACTGATAATCAAGGCAGCATATTGTAAAATGGACACTAACCCAAATCAAAAAAAAATCCATTATGAAGTTTGAAATATATTTCTACCTTTATCTGCAAATTTGTTCGCAACTTTTAATATGAAAACACCTCAGTTGACCATCAAAGACATTGCCCGCAGTTTAAATGTTTCCATATCAACCGTTTCGAGGGCTTTAAAAGATCATCCCGATATAAGTCAGGACACCAAGGATTTGGTTCGTAACTATGCCGAAAAGTTTAATTACAGACCTAATGTACTGGCACTCAGTTTGAGACGGCAGCGCAGTTATTCAATCGGCTTGATTATACCTGCCATTGTTCACCATTTCTTCTCATCTGTTATCAGTGGGATTGAAGAACTTGCCCATAAGGAAGGATATAACCTTATTATTTGCCAGTCGAATGAAAATCAGTACCGCGAAATGATCAATCTGCAAACATTGATTGATCACCGGGTGGATGGTATTTTGGTTTCGCTGAGTAAAACAACTCAAACCTTTGAGCATTTCAGCGAAGCACTCAACAGTGGGATGCCTATTGTTTTTTTCGACCGGGTTTGTGAACAGTTGGAAGCAGATAAGGTAATTACCGATGATTATGAAGGTGGTCGTATTGCTACCGAATACCTTATTAATAAAGGATGCAAAAATATTATTCACCTGGCAGCTCCGCAAAACCTGCTGATTGGTCGCGAAAGGCGCAACGGGTATTGTGATGCTTTACGCAAGGCTGGATTTGAAGTACGTGAGGATCGTATTCTGAAATGCGATACCCGCGAAGAGGTTCAAACCCTTCGGCACCATATTATAAATCTGGCACCTGAGATGGATGGACTTTTTGCAGTTAACGACAGTACTGCCATCGAAGCCATACAGGTATTACAACAAAATGGGTTCAGGATTCCTGAGGATATTTCGGTTATCGGTTATGGCGATGGCCCAAATGCTTCTATTATCAATCCGAAACTGACGACGGTTGTGCAGAAAGGCTATGAAATGGGGCGTGAAAGTGTAAAATTGCTTCTTCAGCGATTAAATAACCCGGCTGCTGATATTAATTACCAGACGAAAGTATTTAAGCCTACGCTGAAGATCAGGCAATCGGCGTGACCAGCCTGAAGTCGGGGTGCGACTTCAAGTCGCGCTCCGACTACAGGTAACAATTGTTTATTGCACCACCACCTTCCGTTTTACTACCTCCTTACCGATCCTGATTTTCAGAATATGTATTCCCTTGTCTTTTGGTGTCCAGGGTATTTGAAGTTGTGAATTGATTTTTCCTGAATAAATGATTCCGGATTTTCTTCCCGAAAGAGTAAAGTCCTTTACCTCACAAAAATCTGTTCCAGTATAAGTTATCAGGATATTGCAAAAATCCGAAACTGGGTTTGGTGCCACTATTACCGAGAAAGGTTCCTTTTGTTTGGTTGCAATCCCATAAGGGGTTTCAAATCTTTCGGACAGGTATAAACGATATTCACCAGGTTTAAAATTCAGTGGGGCATTCAGATCGGTAACTGTAAGTGAATCACCCGACATGTAATCATACCATTTTCCGGTATGGTTAAATCCCGGGGAAACCATAGTGCTGACAACGTCAAAATTACCCAGAACTACCGCTGATTTACTACCGGAGTTCAAAATGATTTTTTTAACTGCTCCGGCAACATCCAATTGGAAATCTGTAGTACTGAAAAGCGGGTTATTCTCTTTCAGGTAGATCAAGCTTGCATATTTTTGATATAGTTTTATCCGATCAGGTTTACTCATATAATCCCAGCGGGGAGGTTTCGAATCAAGCCTGCCTGTCGGATAGTCAATTGAATAATCATAACCACGCTCTCCGAATTGCCATATCATCTTTGGTCCCGGAATGGTAAAGAAAAAAGTTGCAGTAAGTGCCGCCCTTTTCAAGGCAGTGGCTGTATCCTTTGTTGAATAATTTTCACTGGCATTGGCATTTCCATAGGCTAAGCATTTAAACATTTGTCTTTCTTCGTCGTGGCTTTCCATATAAGTAACCAGGTTTGGCCGGGTCCAGCCACGCGAAGTATAGGCTCCCCATGTCAGGTTACTTTTATTGCTTTCGTTGTATCCCATCGCAGCTTCGCAGTAGTTGCCGTCACTGTTTTTATTCATATTGCCCCAGAGCATGATTCCTGCATCTGATAATTCTTTTTCTTCGGTGTTATTGGTAAGGTGTTCAAATATTACATATGCATCCGGGTTCCGTTTCCACATTTCTGATGCCATACGTTTTAAGATTGCTATACGTGAAGCATCGTAGGCCCATCCATCACCGGTTTTGTTTGTAAATCCTTTGGTAAAATCGAATCTGAACCCATCGAACCGGAATTCATTCATCCAGTATGAATTGATACTATCAACCAACCTTTTTGTATCCTCGCTTTCGTGGTTAAAATCAGATCCCCAACTGTAAGATGTATTTGGCGAAGTTACATTATACCATGGATTATTGGCAGCCGGGCGCAAGTTCACAGCATCCCAATAGAGCATTACCAGTGGGGATGTGCCATAAGAATGATTGAGTACCAAATCACCAATTACAGCTATTCCCAGTTGATGGCAAGTATCGACCAGTTTTTTTAGTTGGTTCGCAGGACCGTAATATTTGTCAACTGCAAAATAATAATTTGGATTATATCCCCAACTGCTATTGCCTTCAAATTCGTTAACCGGCATAAGTTCAATTGCATTTATGCCAAGTTTATGCAGGTAGCCAATAGTATCAATAATAGCCTGAAAAGTATGCTTTTGAGTAAAATCACGTACCAGTAATTCATAAATTACCAAATCTTTCACAGCTGGGGGATTGAACGTTGATGATGTCCATACATACGGTTTTTTAGCTGTCTGAAATACAGTGGCAATTCCCTGCGCCTTGCCTTCCGGGTAAGAAATAAGGTTAGGATAAGTTGCATTATCAATATATTTATCGTTCCACGGATCGCTCACTTTATCGGCATACGGATCACCAATAAAAATGTTACCATCCACCATGTATTGGTAAACGTATTCTTTGCCAGGAATAAGTCCGTCAATTTGTACCCAATAGCGTTTGCCGTCGGGAGTTCTTTTCATATATGTGGATTCATCTGGTCGCCAGTCATTAAAATCGCCGACCGCGTAAGCAAAATTCTTGAGTGGTGCATATAACGACAGAAGCACTGAAGTACTGCTCAGGTAATTAATCCCATCCTTCATGCCGGCAGGCAGTTCAGCAACCGTTACTGCCGGGCGAACATAATAAACCAACGTATCATAAGCTACAGCCGTTGCAGTTTTAGCCTTGGCTATTACCTGAAATTGTCCGTAAGCCAATGCTGTTATTGTATAGGAAACCTGGTTTGTAATTGTGCCAGCTACTTTCAACCCATTAACATATAATAATGTAGAATCAGCAAATACGGATGACGCTACCACATTTAAGGTTTCATTGAGGTTGAGGAAGAGAAAATTTGTGGAAGGATTTGTTATCTGCACACTTATAGATGAAGGGAAAACATCGTAAAAGATATCTTTACCATCAGCAGTTTTCCCTTCAAGCCACTTGCCTCCGACCTGAAGACCACTTCGGAAAACAAAAGCCAGTTTAAGAATTACTTCTCCTGTAGGTACATTATAATATTCGCGGATAGTAGGTCCGATAACAAGTTTCCACTTATCGTTGCCAAGTGAAGTTAATTTGCAATCGGGGATATTTACTCCCCATCCGGCTTTTACATACGTCCAACTACCTGCGCTCAGATTAGTAACAACCCCGGTATGGGCGTACACATCACCGGTATATCCTTTCAATCCGGGACTTGCCAATGCGGCATCAAATATTACCTCAACATTGTTCTGATCATTTGGGAGAGGAGGATTTACGGTAATAATCTGGCTGAAGGTATTAACAGCAGCTAAAAGTACAAGGCTAAAAATGAAGATAAATTTTTTCATGTGGCGGAGGATTATGAGAATGGCAAATTTAATGCATTTTGTTTCAGATAATCTAATTTAGTATGTAATTACTTACCTGATAGAAAGTTATGTAAACACATTGCAGTTTTTAATATGCTTTCAGATGTAAGGAATCATCTTCTGATTCAGAGCTTCCTGCCGACATCACTTTTCCTTTTTCAATGCTGCTGCCGATAAGGATTTAACCACAATTGAATTCCCCGTTACTTTTTTATTGGTCAGCAAATCGGTCCAGGAAGCATCTTTTGGCACAGTAAAACTCTGCTGGGCGGATTCGAGGTTGAAAATGACGATGATTTCATCATTTGCATCAAATCGTTTGTAAACCAGTGTTTTGCCTGTGGCAGCCATCCATAAAAAGTCGCCAGTTGAAAGTACCGGGTTGCTTTTGCGAATGTTGATAAGCTTTTTGTAAAAGTCGAACTGAACCTGGTTGAAAGCAACCTTGTCGTAAGTTTTCTTTCCGGGCTGGATGTTAGTGCGGGTTTCAGGATCAAATTTCATTTCCTTCCACATCAGTGGTTTACGGGGATTGGGGTCGTCGGCACCCCACATACCCATTTCTTCGCCGTTCCATATTTGTGGTGCGCCAACAGTAGTGAACAAATGAATAAGGTAAAGTTTTAAGCGTTGGTAGGTTTCCGCATCTGGTTTACCGGTTTTATAAGTTTTATCTTCAATTGGATTTGCATGATACTTATATTTGCCTGGATTGTAGAAGTCGCTTAACAGTCTTGGTGTATCATGAGTTGACGAGGTATTCATCATGGCATACCTGTTAGCCGGTAAAAGGCGGTTCCATTGAAAATCAAGACTGTCTTTGAACTGTGCGGCAGTGATCGGCGTAATTGTTTTTGCGAAAAAGTAGCGGGCCGGGCGATAGGCCTGGTAAAACATTACCGCATCGAAAACATCGCCACTTGTAAACGGAACCGGATTCATCAGTTGGTCGGGATAATTCTCCCACCATATTTCTCCCACCAGATATGCTTCGGGCTGAACTGAACGAACAAGTTTTCGGTAATTGCGCCAGAAACCCAGCCCGATATGGTCGGCAACATCGAGGCGGAAACCGTCAACCCCTTTGGTTGTATCTCCGTCAGGTGCCAGCCAGCGTTTGGAAACGGCAAAAATATGTTGTTTTGCCCCTTCGTTGACATTGCCTTCGTATGCATGACCGGTTCGCCGTTCGGTTGTGATATCAGCTTTTTTGAGTTCAGGCAGATATTTATTCCCCAACCATCCGGCATATTTGAATTCATTTTCGGCGGTGGCAGGATCATCATATGATGTAACATCATACCAATCCTTACAAACTGATTTTTCCTGATTTTTAACCAGGTCGTTAAATGCCCAAAAATTTGTACCCGTATGGTTCCACGAATAATCCATAATGATTTTCATGCCACGTTTATGGGTTTCGGCAACCAATTTGAGGAAAAGTTTATCTGCAGAGGTCCATTTCCAGGTAGCAGGATCTTCGGGTTTCTCAGATGCAATCAGTTTATTATCGCCAACCGGGTCGGGTCCAAAGTTTACATCAATATGATGATAATTACGGGCATCATACTTGTGAAGTGAGGCTGCATCGTTAATCGGATTCAAAAACAGAGCCGTAACTCCAAGATCCTGAAGGTAATCAAGCTTATCAAGAACACCTTGCAAATCGCCACCATACCTGCGGAACTGAGCGGCATCATTAAATGATTTACCCGATTTTACCGCCCAGTCCGCCTGTTTGTACCAATCGGAAGTCCAGGGTGTAACCGCCCATCCATCAGGCGTTATTATATTCATAAACGGCACATCCATATTCTCCGGTTTCGGATCGTTGGTTTTGTCGCCGTTATTGAAGCGCTCGACAAAAATCTGATACCAGATTAAGCTTTTGGCCCACGAAGGCGGCTCATTAAAGGGAGTTTGCGGTTTTTGTGCAACGGCACTGTTTAAGATACCGGCGAAAACAACGAGAAGTATTAAATATTTTTTCATAATTAAATGGGAATTACACTTTTTATGATAGACAAAGTTAAGATTTTAATCACTTCCTGATAATCATTCAGTTAAAATGAATACCAAAGAAATTTCCAGATCGTTGTTCCTGGCTTTATGCAATCGTTTGCGGGGCAGTTGTTGCGTAATTATTAATTTATTTTTAAGTAAAAGATAAGATAATTTGGCTGTAATCCAAATGAAATAATATTTTTGTAGTATCGCAAATCATTAAAAACTAAAAATATGGGCAAGCGACCACGCTTATCTTTTGCACAAATCTGGAATATGAGTTTCGGATTTCTGGGTATTCAATTCGGTTTTGCATTGCAAAACGGAAATGCCTCGCGTATTCTAATGACCTTTGGTGCCGATGTGCATAACCTTAGCTGGTTCTGGCTGGTGGCACCTATAACGGGTATGATTGTTCAGCCCATTATCGGTTTGATGAGCGACAAAACATGGAACAGGCTTGGCAGAAGGAGACCGTATTTCCTTGTCGGAGCCATTTTAACCAGTATTGCGTTAATCCTTATGCCCAATGCGCCTCACCTGGCATCGTTTATTGCCCCAATGTTTATTGGAGGAGGTTTGTTGATGATTATGGATGCGTCTATCAATATTTCGATGGAGCCTTTCAGGGCACTGGTGGCAGATAAATTACCTGAGGAGCAGCATACGCTTGGCTTTTCGGTTCAAACTTTGCTTATCGGAATAGGAGCTGTAGTGGGGAGTTGGTTGCCGTATATGCTGGGTAACTGGTTTGGAATTTCAAAAGATGCGGAGGCTGGATTTGTTGCCGACAACGTAACCTACTCCTTTTATTTTGGTGCTTTCGTATTGATATCAAGCATATTATGGACCATTTTTACCACCTCGGAATATCCTCCCGAAGAGTTGGTGAAAACTGCCGAAGTGGAAGAAAAATCTAAAAAGTTTTTTATTCCGCCTATTATGCTCAAGCTTTTATTGGTGCAGTTTTTCTCCTGGTTTGCTTTGTTTTCGATGTGGGTTTATACCACACCCGCGGTTGCTCT
>JBBSDG010000077.1:0-13804 GCA_038249635.1 Bacteroidales bacterium
AACCCAGGGAGGAACCATCACCCAACAGTTTTTCAAAATTAGGCAGATCATAAGGCGTACTGATAATCAATATTTCGCGAATGCCAGCCATCATCAGTACCGATAAAGGGTAATAAATCATTGGCTTATCGTAAATTGGCATAAGCTGCTTGCTTACCGCTAAAGTAAGTGGGTGTAAACGTGTACCGGAACCGCCGGCGAGGATTATACCTTTCATGATGCTGAATTTTAAGGATTTAATAATTACAATATGATTCTAATTTAATCAAAGCTTACTTATTTGACTGAAAAACTGAATTCCGAAAACCGAAGTCCAGCGGAGAAATTATTTAAAGGATTACACTCTTTCAATTGAGCTTTTCGGCTTTACTAAAATAATGACTGTTTTACTTCCGACTTCCGACATCCGACATCCGACTTCCGTCTTTTTAAACACTTCCTTCCTTTTTATGATTCTCTCCGTTTTTGAGGTTATTGCCATTCTCTTCGTCGCCATCAAATATATCAATAATTTGCTGTCCTTTGAAAGCTTTTGTTACTGCAAACTTATCAAGAACCAGGAGAAACGAAGGCAAGACCATAATATTAAAGAACATGGCAATAAACAAAGTAGTGGAAACCAACATTCCAAGTGCCTGCGTACCACCGAAACTCGAAACCATAAAAACGCTGAAACCAAGTACAAGAACAATTGAGGTGTAAATCATACTGAAACCGGCTTCGCGCAAAGCATTTATTGTTGATTTTCCTATATCGTTGTTGGTCACTTTAAGTTCGTGCCTGTATCGCGAAAGGTATTGTATGGCATTATCCACTGAAATTCCAAGTGCGATGCTGAAAACAATTATGGTTGATGGTTTAACCGGAACGCCTGTAAAGCCCATAATGGCTGCGGTAATTATAAGCGGAATGATATTTGGCAGCATCGAAACGGCTATCATCCTCACGCTCGAAAACATGAGTGCCATAAGAAGCGATATAAAACCAATTGCTATGAGTACGCTCTCCATTAAATGCTTGATGAGGAACTCGGTGCCACGGGCATACACAAGACTGTTGCCGGTTAACACTACATTATAATCTTCGGCCGGGAATATTTCGGCAACTTTCGGCCTTATGCTGTCGAGCAGGCGGTTCATTTGGTTGGTACTCAAATCTGCCATCTGGAAACTGACCCGGGTATAACGTTGTGTGCTGTCGATAAATCCGCCAATCATTTGTTTTTGGCCTCCGGCCTTACGCGGGAAATAGGAAAGTACGAAATTTTTCTCCTGCGAGTTAGGCAGGCTGTACATTTCGGGATTACCATTAAAGTAGGCTTGCTTGGCAAATTTCGCCAGTTCGGCAACCGAAAGCGGCCTTGAAAATTCTTTATTTTTGAGGATCACATCCTGGAGTTCATCAATTTTCTGAATGGTTGAAAGTTTCATAACACCTTTTTTCTTTTTGGTGTCAACTGATATTTCAAAAGGCATAACCCCACCAAACTGTTTTTCGAAAAATTTCAGATCCTTATATAAGATATTTTTTGTGCTGATATCATCAACTACCTTACCCGAAGTTTTCATATTCATCATACCAATAATACCAACGACTGTAAGAATGCCGGCAATCGAAAAAATCCATGCCCGTTTGAACTGTATCAGGTATATGATCTTTTCGAGCAGGCTGCTGAAAACTTTATTGTCGAGATGTTTGAGGTGCTTTTCGGTAGGTGGCTCCATATAGCTGAAAATAATCGGCAGGAGCAAAATGCATAAAACATATTCGACCATGATGCTTAAGGCGGCGATGATACCGAATTCGCGAAGCATCTGGTTCGATACCAGTATAAATGCGGCAAAGCCGGTAGCCGTAGCTGTATTTACCATGAGCGAGGCAAAACCTATGCGCTGCACAACGCGCGAAAGTCCAAGAATTTTGTTGCCATGCTGCCTGTATTCCCAATGGTATTTATTCAGAATGTAAATGCAGTTTTCGATGGCAATTACAACAATCAGTGACGGAATAACGCCGGTGAGGATTGTGATTTTAAATCCAAACAAGCCGATTAACCCAACCGTGAATATGATGCTGATTGCCACCACTACCAGCGAACTGGCTACCACTTTCAGCGAACGGAAAAACATGAAAAGTACAATTGCCGCTATCAGGATAGAGAGGAAAACGAAAAGGAAAAGTTCGTTTTGAATTTTCCGGGCCATTACCGTGCGGATATATGGCAAGCCTGAATAATGAAGCTGGTGGCCGGTTTGAGCAGTATAAGCGGCAGCTCGTTTTACAATTTCATCAACAACAACAAGCCGGCTTTTATCGTTCAGTTTCTTTTTGTTGAGGGTAACCGCCAGCAGGTAAGTCTGGGTTTTTGGATTATGCAGAAGACCCTCATAAAATTTCAGCGAAAGTATTTTTGTTTTCAACGAGTCCGCTTCGGCCTGGGTGCGGGGTTTTGCCGGAACAAGCGGAAGAAAATCATACTGGCGAAGGCTATCGTTTTTAACAATATTGGCGGCTTTGGCAATAGAGGTAACACCTTCAACCCCGTCAATCATAGTCATGTCGTGTGTAAGATCGAACCAGGCATTGAATTCGCTAAGCTTAAACATATCAGGATTGGTTACTCCGATTGCGAGTATGCTGCCGTCTTCCCCGAAACGCTGTTTGAAAGCTTCATACTGAATCACCGTAGGATCGTTGGCAGGCAACATCCGTGAATTGTCGTACGAGAGTTTTACGCCTGTTCCAATCCATGCCATTACTACCGAAAGAAGGCCGATAACTATCAGTATCCACGGTCGGTTACGCAGGATTAATCTAACCAGAATTTTCCACATATTTTGGTAAAAAGTTCTATTTGAATGATCGGGCGAAGATACAATAATTATTATAAAAAAGTAATTGGCCTGTTTTGCGGCTATAGCCTATTGTGTTCCCGGCTAATACGAAAGTTTAATATCAACAAGCTTTTTGATGTGTTTGACAATATCTTTATTTCTCACTTCAATTCTGAATCCGCGCCCTTCGGCATATACCGTAGCTGAACTGATAATGTCTTTAATATCCGGACTGATATCACTTTTGAGTGCATCGTCGGTTGCATATTTGCCAAATACAAAAGCAACCGTGAAAAATCCCTCCCCCAGGAAGCAGGTAAATGATCGCCCGCTTTTTATCTCTGATCCGGAAACTCCAGTCGTATTTTTGCCCTTGGAAATTCCATTCCTCTAATGCTTTTGGATAAGCATCAAAGACATACAATCTGATTTCGATCCAGATGTCGAACAAATCGCTTAAGGCAAGCCGGAGCAAATGTTCATCGGGGTTACAGTTTAGTTTACGAATATACTGGTTTCCATGATAAAATATGTTTTCGTATTGTTCTCTGATTTACAAAGTTAAGCAGTTAAACAGAAAAAGGCCAAGACTTATAAGTAAGCCATGCAGTAAAATGCTCCCATCCAGTATTCCATGATAGTACAGTGGATAACCTTTTATTTTTCGGCTGTTTATGAAAACCAGTGTCAAGCCAACGGAAACAAAATAGGCAATAAAAATGAAAGCCATATTTTGTAACAGGTAATGGAAGCTTGCAATCATCAATGAAATAATCATCGAGGAATTACCAATCAGCAAGGCTCGTTTTTCGCCAAAAGTGACTGGGATGGTCTTCATTCCGGCAAGGACATCAGCTTTTATATCACGAATATCAAAGGGAATGGCTATGGCAAAAATAAAGGTAAAACGTTCGGCAAAAATGAGCAACACCGAAGCCTGATTAACCGGAGTACCTGATTGGATAACAGGCAAAAACACAGTGGCAGCAGACCACACCAAGGCAATCAAAAGTGTTTTCATTCCCGGAATTCCCAGTAAATGGAATGGTTTTTTGGGATCGCCCGGAAAAGGAATGGAATATAAAAACGAAAGTAAAGCAAGTGGTACCAGTGCAAACAGGATTTCTATTCTGACAAAAAACAGCGAAATGACAAGTCCGGCAGATGTGGAAAGTATCAGGACTTTTAAAAGTGTGAGATATTCGGCCGCCCAACGTATTTTTTCAACTTGCCTGGTTTTTGGGGTGTTTTTGACTGCAATAAACCGGTGCAGATTGTAATCGGACATAGTTGCCAGGAAAATAACCACTAAAGAGGCCTGAAAATGAGAGGCATTGCCAAGTTGTGCCTCGGTAGCAAGAGCCAGGAAAACTGCTGCCAGAGCAATAAAGATATTGGAATTGATAAGGAAATGGATGGCTTTCAACGCAGGATCAATGGAATGGAATTAGAAAACAAGAGGGAATTAATAGTTGCAGACAAATCATGATTTAGGGTCTTGAGACTTGGAATTTGAGATTTGGATTTTATTAGTAAAGACCCCTCTGTCCTACGGACATCTCCCCGTGGGGGAGAACTCTAAATCCCTATTTGTGTTATTTCTTTTGGCTTTTGGAATTTGAGACTTGGAATTTGGTTCTTTCCAAAGATTACAAAATCCCCATCATCTTCTCCAGGTGATGATACTCAATGCCAAAATACGATTTAGCATCTTTTATTTTCTGAAGAATCTTTTCATCCCTGACCTCCATTTTCTGATCCCTTATTCCCACTATCATAACGTTTTTAGGCGTATGCGCATCTGAAATAAATTCAAAAACCTTGGTTTTATAACCAAAATATTCCAGGATGAGAGCGCGGATTCCGTCGGTAACCATTTCGGCCTGACGTTCCAGGAAAATGCCGTATTTGGTCAGGAAATCCAGATCATTGCAGGTTTTAGAAACTTCCAATTGCCTGCGGATTTGCTTATGACAACAAGGTGCAACCACAATTAAATCGGCGTTAGCTTTTAGTCCTTTAAAAATAGCATCATCAGTTGCCGTATCGCAGGCATGAAGCGCAATCAGGATATTGGTGCCTGTACTGTCGTATTTTTCAATTGTCCCCTCTTTAAAAGTAAGGTTTTCGAAAGCGGTATTTTGGGCAATCTTATTACAAAGTTCCACCAGTTCAGGGCGGAATTCAACGCCGGTTACATGCGAATTAACTTTCAAAACATGGGTAAGATAATCGTAAAGTGCAAAAGTGAGATATCCTTTTCCCGAACCCATATCCACTACATTCACTGTTTCCATAGCGGGAATTTCTTTGATCAGTGTACTCAGAATCTCGATATAATGATTGATCTGCTTGTATTTATCCTGTGCATTGGCAAGCACTTTCCCATTCGCATCAGTAATTTTAAGTCCGGTAAGATATGGTTTGCCGTTAGCACTTATCAGTCGGTTTTTATTCCGGTCGTGATCAGCAGAAGGGACTGTCCTGATACTTGCAGCATTTTTACGGATAGTGAACTTCTTGTCGAACAGGTTTTCGAAACTCATGTCAAAACCAGTGGTAAATAAAGTTGCCACATAAAATTCCTTATTCAGGTAATCCTTAACTTTGCTGATGCCTTCGGATAATGGGTAATTTTTAACGATATCCCTGGTTTTGTATCTATAAGTAAAGCTGAGTTTTTCCTCATTTTTAATAAGGATCCGTTTAATATAAACGTTTTTCAGGGTCTCTTCCTTCCCCTTGTAATTGCCTAAGGACAGTTTTACGAATGTATTGTCATTAAGGCTGGTATGTAATGAAAGTGTAAACTCTTCTGTTTTTTCGGGAAGATTCATATTTGAGGATTTAATTATGATTTTCAGCGTTCTGATAAATTAGTGCCGGTCAGGATGAAGCAATAACGTGTAGAAATTTACTCATGGCGAAGGTACAAAAAACAGGTAACCTGATGATGGAATCACCCGGTGACCTACAGAGTATTATTTTCTCACTATAACTGATTTTATTCCTTTTGCCTTGAGACGACTAAAGCACGAATCAGCAACGCTGATAATGCTCCGATTGCGAAAATGGATAAAAAATCTACTGTGCGGATGGTCGCTGTGCTTGAAGATATTGTAAAAAAGTTGACAATACTTAAGGCTAATAAAATGGATACTATTGCTAAACTGCGGTTTCGATTTTTCATATTTTCGATTTTTTCTTTTTCGTTGATTTTGATATCAGGTTATAATCAAGTGCCAGTCCTATCCAGTATTCAAGGTCTTTAACCCGCTCAATTCCTTCCTGACTTATATAAACCCAGCCTTTCATTGGTCGTTTCTTTACAAAGTCCATGGGTCGGCAACCATTTTTTTCTATGGCTTCGTCGTACACTTCCGGACCAATCCGCGCCATCACTTCATCCTTAATAACACCAACACACATTTTATTATTGACCATAAATGCCACGCCACCCATCATCTCTTTTTCCTCAACCTGTGGCTGATCAACCAGTATTTCCCTGATGCGATCGGCTAGTTGTTTGTCGTAGGCCATGGTACGATAAAGTTAAATTGCCTTCATCCGGTTATTTTTTGGATTGTGTTCAAGTTCAGCCAATCCCAGTAGTTCCATCAAAGGTGGAATATACATGCCGAAACGTCCCCGGAAACCTTTCTTGAGTCCGTACCAGCCGCCAACCGGGTTTTCGGGCGCACGCCCCCATGCTTCGACGGTTCCATCTTTAGCCGATTTCTGCTCATCGGCGCTGCCAAGTTCCATCCAGTTGCCATGCGCTTTCAGCATGGCATGCAGATCGGCCAGGCATCGGAAATCGTAGTGCAAAATGGTGGTGCCAACTGTACAAACCAGTATTTCTTTCCCGTCTTTTTCGGATTTAAACATCTGGTATTCCGAAGTGCCGGGCGGGGTTTTCAGTTTCCAGGGATTTTCTTTGGTGCCTGATTCTGTCATGGCGTAAATTATTGATTTAGAATCAGATTAGAACAAATATGCCAAGAAAAGGTTTAAGTTTTAATTGATTTTCAATATCCATCTAGAAAACCAGCCGCAAAGCCAGCCCACCGGGATAAGCATTTACGAAAAAGCCTGGCTTCATTTTGTTCGATGCCTGTGGTTCTCCGTTCTTATATTTCTCACAATACTTTTTATAATCCCTGATCGCCCTTGTAGGTTGAGTCCAGATCTGGGCTTCGGTAATTACAGTATTCAACGCAAAGTTCCATAATCCGGCTGAAAGTGAACGGTCAAATCCCAGCCATGTAACAAGTCCGCTGCTTAGATTAACGGATCCGGATACAACATGCATTTTCCACGAGCGGCCATCTTTCTCTCTTTTCGCACTTGATTCAAAAAGTTCTTCCGCTTTATTTAATTTAAGGATGCGTTCCTCGGGCGTATCACCCGGTATCAGAGCTAGCTTATTTGGGGCAGAGGCCGGAACCATTGGCATTAATAGCTGACCGGCAGCACCAATAAGGGTAGTGGCAGCACTCAGCACCATATCCTGCCTGGTTTTCAGTTTATCATTTGTTAAAGCCACAGCACCCTGGACAGCCGTTGCCGCACTGTAACCGTAAAGCCAGCCATTCCACCAAAGTTTTGCCGCAGGTTTTCCCTGGTTGAGCATTTGCTGAATACTCTGAATCCGTTCTTTTACCAGGGAATCCGGGATTTCATTCTGCGCTGATACTTGTGAAATATGAAACGTGAAAATAAGCAGGAAAAGTAAAGTTCCGGTGGTAAACTTAGTTGTTCCTGATTCTCCCGGATTGCTCATTCAGTTTTAATTCAGTATTTATAGAGTATGAGTGGAAGGCTGAAATTAAGCCGCTTTATGAATACTTTCTTTACTTATCAGCGATGATTCTTTAAGTTGTGTTGACATCAGAATGCCTAAAGCCATAAGTCCGATAAGTACTAAAAGCGGAATTGTCATGGATCCGGTTGAAGGTGATTTGAAAATATCCATAGCAAAAATAAAGGCGATACCAGATATTTGTCCCATCAAAAGAAGCATACCATTAGAAGTGCCTTCGGAGGTTGGATACGTAATTTCGGCACCGTACTGAAAACCAATTGGGCCCGAGCTTAATAAAAAGAATCCTAACCCGGTTCCCGAAACCAGTAAAAGCCAGTAGGCAGTGGCGAATGTAATTCCCGCCAGGCAAATGGTGGCACCGGCAAGAGCAATGATCATAAAAGGTGTTCTTTTCTGATAATAGTCGGATAGCAAAGGGATTACAAGTGCGCCTATAATACCGCCGGCGATCATAAGTCCGCCTGTAATTCCGGCTTGGGTAGCCGAAAAGCCCCGCGGACTCAGTATATTTTCAATCCAGGTGGTCACGCAGTTAAAAACGCCTAATCCTATAAAAAAGATAAATAGCAGCCAGTTGAAATCCCTTACTTTGAAAAGGTTTTTATAACCATCATAAACGAGCGAGCGTTCTTCCTGGTCGGGACGGCAGGGTGCGGTAGGAGGACCTTCTTTGGCAAAAACAATAAAAACTACGGCTGCCACCATGGCTACTATACCGTAAATATAAAGCATTCCACCAATGCCCGAACCAATAATCAAATGTGGTGTAACAATCATCCCTGCAAGAATCCCAACATACATAGCGAGTGTTCCAAGTCCTGCGGCTGTGGCGCGTTCAGCAATCGGGAACCAGCGTGCGGCAAATTTTGTGATGGCATTCAGTATAAATGGCTGGCCGATTGCAATGCCAATCTGTGCTATAAGCAGAAGTGTGAAATCGGTAGTAACAAATCCTCTTAACAAACCGAATATGCCGGTAAATGCCGCTCCTATTCCTACTCCAACGCGGATTCCATATTTGTCAATAATCCAGGATGCAGGTATAGAAACCACCACAAAAACGATCATAAAGCACATCGATAAAATACCGATCCAGAGATCCGAAACACCGTAATATTTGGTTGCATCAGTTGTTATGGGTGCAAAAGTGATCCATAGCATCTGGTTCACCGCGATTAAAAACATATATATACTAAGAATAGTCCAGCGAAAGCGATAGACCCTAAACGTGTTGATTTGCAGCATATAAATTTGGTTTCGGTGAGTGAATCAGGGCGAAAGATCCGGATTCAGAATCCTTTAGAACGCCAATGTGAAAATTTGATTGGATAAAAGTAATGAAATTAGTTTGCCATGCACTTCACATGCGTATTTTTATGAGAGTAAATATTCAGAATATAAATGGTTAACCTTGGCTACAGATTGTTTCAGTACCTATAATAGGATTGTGCGAAAGATGCTGTAAGGCAAGTCGATGATTTACTTAAACATTTGTTTCTAAAGCAGGAAATTGTGTTTTCTTCGCCCGTTTCCAATTTATCAGATAAACCCCTGCCAGTATAAACCCCATGCAAATTATGTGAAGTAAGGTAATTTTTTCGCCATATAACAGTCCCCACATAATTGCAAAAATGGGGATTACATACGTTACCGAGGATGCGGCAACCGCCGACGAATGCCGGAGCAAGCTGTTCATCAGCAGCATAGCGAGAGCCGAGCCTACGATACCAAGTGCAGCCAATGCCAGGAGATGAAGAGGCCATTCAGGATTTGCCACAACCGGTGCAAAGTTGGTGGTCAGAAGGTAAATAAGCGCCACAGGGCCAATAAACAGGAATGAGAAAGAAGTTACCTGAACCCCGGTAAGATGAGGGAGTTTTGATTTGATCTGATTCATGCTTATGGCATAAAAAAAGGTTGCGAGTACGATATAAAGAGCATAGCCATTTACTGTTCCAAGTTGGAAACTGTCGCCTGCCAGTATAAGCCCGGTTGCACCTAAAAGCCCAAGCGATAAGCCGGCAACCTGCAATCCTTTGAAAGTCGTACGGTGGAAAAGCATTCCAACTATAAGCGTGAATACCGGGGTGAGAGAGTTGAGCATTCCGGCAATTGTACTGTCAATCCGTGTTTCGGCCTTCATAAACAGGAATGCTGGAAAAAAGCTGCCGATAAAACCGGCAATTAATATGCTTTTCAAATCTTTGCGTTTCAGTTTATTTATTTGCTTCAGAGCAATGGGTGTAAGCACTAATGAAGCCAATAAAATGCGCAAAGCTGCAGCCTGCTCACTGCTGAAACTCAGCATCCCGATTTTCATCAGTATAAAGGAACTGCCCCACACAAATGCCAGCACCATTAAAATTGAAAACTGAAACCAGCGTTTACCCCACATCGTACTAATAAATTATTGAGGCAAAGATACTTTAAAAATTGAGGTTGAATTCTTTTGCGGACCGGCTTTAAACTCATCGTCTGTGCGAATCGAAATAAAAGTGTTAATCTACATGCCTTTGAAGCAAAGGAGTTTTTTACTCAGGGCATACAATTTTAAAATACCCCTTATGAAAACAAATTCCATCAGCAAGTTGTTTTCAGATAATTAAATCTCTTTGCTCCAAAAGCTGTACTTTTGCTAAGGATCTAACAATGATAATGAAACCACTCCTGTCTTTTTGTGTTGTTCTTATTCTTTTCCAGTCTATGATTATCGGAAGCCTGGTGAGGTTGGAATTGCCTGAGAATCTCTCAAGTAGTATGCAGGGAACTACGATTCACAGGCAGGTAATCCTGGATCCGTTCCTGGTGCCTGACAATTCCACAGCCCAATTGAACCTGATTAGCAAAAACGATTGGGTACCTGTTTATTTCAATGGTAAATTTATCTGTAAAAATGTTTCGACTATTTCCGACATCGAAAAGATGTCATTTTATCCGGATGAAAGGTTAAGTTATTCTACTATTCCTGTATTTATACTTAATGGTACGCTGCGAATATAGTCGCTTGCCAATGTTCTGCTTAAGGAAACTTTACTCCTTGCAGCTTTCCCAAATTTTTCATTTTATTTCAGGTTACAACATTGTCTGTGTCATTTGACATACGGCTGATGTTAGGTTTTAACCCTGGAATCAACTATTTAATCTAAAATATCATGAATGAAAATAAAATTGAACAGGAATCGGAAAATGATAAAAAATACAGCGGAGGACTGCATTTTTTTATGGTTTTCGGAGGGGTTATTTTAATCCTGATAATTGTTAAACTGGTGATAGATACGTTAATGAAATAACAAATCATAAACTTAAAGCCCTGCCTTCTGTGGCGGCTTTTCCATTAACCAGTTTAATGGACTAACTTTTACAGCATGTTAACCCATTGAATTCAAATTTAAAAAGGCTCTGAACCGATTGGATCAGAGCCTTTTATTATAAAAGAGGTTCAAAGTGTCGGACACCCGAAAAGGGTGTGCAGACACTTTGTTACCATTCCAGGATTTTCATAAAATCAAATTCTTCCGGATTTTTCAGGTATTCTTTGGCAGCATCCATATCGGCAGCGGTAAGGTATTGGATACTATCGAAGAAAACCATATGAGCTTTCTGGCTATCCATGGTTACCATTCGGGTGCGCACTTTGCCATGCCCGTCTTCGAGGTCTTTAAGGAACAGCGGGAAAATGTCGCCGGTTGGATCGGAACTAACCATACAGCCGGTTAAGCCATCGTCGAATATTTTCTTAACGCCTATTCCAAGCAAACTGCAATACAACAAATCCCAGGCAGTAGGTTGAATGCACCGCAACTCATAACCCATTTCTACCGGGCGGCTTTTCACGTTAATACCGAGCTGTTTGAGCCTGATTTGAAGCAACATATTGTAAATATGTGCCTTACTTACAGTTCCTAACTCAGGATGTCCGTGTTCGTCGTATGTAAACTGAATGCCTGAAGCTTCAATTTCGTCGTCGCTCATAAAATGAAAAACGCCCTCGCTTACAATTGCTACACCGTAAGGAATGCCAAGGATTTTGCGCTTCACGATGGATGAAATGATGAGGCGGGTGATTTTGTCAAGTGTTAGCTTGGTTTTATTGAACATTTCAGGAATGATGATCATTGGGTAATGGCAGGCAGCGCCGATACCGAAAGCAAGGTGCCCGGCTTCGCGACCCATAGCAGATACTACAAACCAGTTTCCCGAAGTGCGTGCATCTTCGTAAATGGTGCGCCCAATACGAACTCCTTCCTGCTTTGCGCTTTGGTAACCAAAGGTTGGTTGTCCTTCGGGAAGTGGCAAATCGTTATCAATCGTTTTAGGAACATGAATATTCTGGATCGGGAATTTACGATCGGTAAGGAATTTTGAAATGCGGTTGGCAGTCGAAGCAGTATCATCACCCCCGATGGTCACTAAAAGTTTCACATTGTTTTTAACAAAGAAATTGGTTTTAAATTCCAGGTCGGCGGGTTTGTAGCGGCTCATCCTCAACATGGAACCTCCCATGCTGAAAACGCGGTCGGCCATCTCAAAATCAATATCTATGGTACTTGGATTTTCGGTAAACAGGTTTTTATACCCATCGTGCAACCCGATTACGCGGTACCCGTCGCGCAGGAAAACTTTAGCAACTGAACTGATAACTGTGTTGATTCCGGGAGCAGGTCCACCGCCGGCGAGCATTAGAATAGAGCCTTTCATAGAGTGTTTATGTTTTTTAGACAAATTAATTTAAAAAGTCAGAAATCCGACGTTTGAAAGCAGTTGTTGGTTTCTGTGTTTCAATATCAGTTTCAACTTTGAGAGAGCCAAATTAGTAAAAAAGTATGAAAAAAGATAAGTCGTTTTATGGAATAAAATATCAATCAGAAATCTGATTTGTTTCTGCATCAAACAAATTTGTTGCCAGCCCTGCTTGAAAATAACAATTAGTTCCCTGTGAATTATATTCTCTGCTAAGATTATTGTTTGATAAAACGCTTTTTATATTCCTTTCCCTTTGTATCAGTGATTCTGATCAAATACAAACCTGCAGAAAAAGAATTGATATAAATAGTATTTGAACCATCAGTTAGCCGGGTCGTTTTTAATGTCTTACCAGATGCATTAATGATTTCAGCTTTATAAACTTCAGAGGAACCATTCAATTCAACAGTGAGATTATCATGAGCAGGATTTGGGAAGATTTTGAACGGATTATCAGCTATTCGGAATTGCTCATTTCCGGTAATAATTTGTCCCGAAATATACATCTTGACAAATGCTGGGCTTGTGCTTTCATTCAGATCAACATCCGAAGCATAAGAAGTGAGGCCGCTCATAACCGGATTTACCCGGTAGTTGCCGGCTGGGAGTGAATCAAAGGAATATTTCCCGGCTTCATCTGTAAAAGTCCATCGTACCGGATTGTTCTTATTATCCAGAAGAAGGATTTCCTGCTCTGAGGGATTCAGTGATTTGCCACTATTTAAAAGCTGTCCGTTAATGGTTAAATTTCCACCTTTTAAAATAGTATAGGATTCAAGTTGAATGTCATACTGACTTTGTGCCTCGCCAAGATCTATTAAGGTAGCTGAAGGCCAGTAAACTGATTTCGTGTAATAAGTGGGGAGAAATTTGGATGCAACCATTCCATTGATCTTTGGGTAGGCTAATAAATAATAATTACCATCGGTTATGTTTTCTAAAATGAAATTACCATCTGTTCCGGGAGAGGCAGTCCTGTTTGAAACAGGAAACCCTGAAGCATTAATTTGTACCAACTTTACGAAAGACTCATTTATAATTTCTGTACCAACAAGAACTTTCCCTTTTATTACCTGGTTCTTACCGGTTGCCGGAATAAAAAGGACCGTATCCACCGTGCCACTGTTTCCCTGGCTATCATGAATTTGGAGCATTACAACATAATTACCCGGTATAGAATATATATTCACTGGGTTTTGAAGAGTAGAAGAATTCCCGTTTCCAAAATCCCAATACCATCCTGTAACAATGGATGAACATAGATTTGACTGATCCGTAAACTGAACTGGCTCATTCAAAACAGGTGTTGTAAAAGTAAAAAGAGATGTGAGTAAAGGAGTAGTAACTTGTTTTGATATATGACTATAACAGCTATCAGTAGTTCCCGGATAAATTGATACTG
>JBBSDG010000078.1:0-13679 GCA_038249635.1 Bacteroidales bacterium
CCATTAACCAGTATATCATTATACAGACGGTGAATATTATAAATCCGGGCCAACCGCGGCAACTCAGAATCACTCAATAAAAATGGGCTTCCATAGATTTCGGGCGAAAGAATAAGGTTGCGGTTAAATGCCTGCAATACCAGGTCGTCGTCCCAGTAATCGATGGCAGTGGAGAGGCATACTCCATGATCTTCAGTTAACCGGTTCAAGGATGGCGGTAAAGCCCGCGCAAGATTTCCTTCGCGGTGATGCGGAGCAACCTGTTCGTTTGTAATATTTATATCCACACAGGTTTCGCGTCCTTCCCACAGGAACGTGGTGGTTAATTTCCTGGCTTCCTCGTTCAGTGTGATACGGTGATTGAGAATGATCAGATCCGGAGAATACTTCCTGCATTCCTGCATGGTTTCGATAAAGTACTTTTGGTTTTCAACACTCAGATCGGAACAACAGGCATCAAATTTGAACAGGGCAAAATGATAGTCCCTGCAGAATTTAACCAGCATCTCTTTTCGCTTCATGGCTTCCTCTGTGGTTTTACCATATCCATCGGGTCCAAGCCAAACTCCAAGCCGGCAATCGAACGATTTGGCAAGTTTCACCAACGGGTCAAATCCATCGGGGAACCGCTTTTTGAAATGTGCAGTTTCCAACGATCCATAAGTTGGTAATCCGAAAGATTGGGCACAATTAGGTCCCTGATCAATATCACCTGCATCCATCAGGTAGATGTCGAGTTGCATTCCATACTCATCGTGAAGCCACTTGAAAAACTTCAGATTTGCCTCAATCTTCTTTTCATTCGAACCATACCAGTTACGGTTAATCCAATCAAAATAAATGGCTTTGGATGGAGTGAATTCATTGATGGGACGAAACCTTTCATCTGTAATCTGAGCTATACCATGAGGCAGATATAGCATGTATAGGCCTAAAAAAATTATATTTCGGATGTAGTTTTTCATTTTTAGTCTGAATTCAGTTGCGTGTTTTTTGCTGTTGGAGAGTTAGTTTTATTTAGCCCAAATCAGTTCATTTTCTTTATAGCTAAAGTCCGAAGTCATTATTCGAATGTTTCCGGACCGCCGTTTTTGAAGATTGCAAATCCGGCAAATTGTGTTTGCTTTTTCTGAAAAAAGCACATCCTTCTTGCCGGATTATATATGTTGAAATGATTGATTTTACTAATATCTATACAAAAATAGATTTATTCGGATACTATATTTAACTGAAAAGAATCTTGGAACAATAGCACCCGCTAATTGAACCATTTGTTAACTCCCGGAACGATTTCCGTAAGTGTATAATATATAGATTTGCTTCTTATATAGCCATGTATTTTAACAGGTCTAAAAACAAAAAAAATGAAGCAATTATTTAAGAACAAAATTATTGGTATTTCAATGCTTTGCCTGCAACTTAGCCTTTCAGGCATGTTGTATGGACAGTTATCGTACAAAACAACCTGGGTAGCAAACTCAGGAGGAACATGGCAAACCTTTACCCAAATGTACATGACGGGCGCAGGGGTTTCGCAGTCCGGTATCAGCACCGGTGTTTGTACCTGGGACGAAGGCGGACGTGGCCTTGGGGTTTATAATACATCTGGCACTGTTACCAATCTCGAATGGGATAACAGGACTGGTGGCACTTGCGTTGCCATTAACCTTAAATCCGTATATACGGCAATGAACAACAGTATTGTAAAACGACCGCTTACAAATACTACCAGAGCAGATAAAACTATTACTATTGCGGGAATCAGCAATGTTAGCAAGGAACCCTCAGCTTTTTCATACGACCCGACAGGCCTGGATATTTTGCGAAAAGCAATCGGTATTACAGGGGTCAGTGCAAACGAATTGTTTGTAACTGCTGCTGTTTATCAGCTAAACAAAGTATTTGTTTACGATGCCGGCTTAACCTTGTTGCGTACTATTAATGCCGATCGTGCATTATATGCCACACCTGACAATGCGGGAAATGTTTGGATTATACAGGGCGCCGACAAAGACAATGCTCCCATAGTGAGGGAATACAATACTTCTGGACAAGCTACAGGAAGAGAAATTGCCGGACTGTCGGACCCCCGCTCCTTGCAAATAAGCAAAACCGGCCAGTTAATAATTGGTGACAATGGGGAAAACCAGCAGGTGTTTTTTTATAACCTTTCAGCGGCACCTGAACTGGCAAATACTTTTGGAGCAAAGGGAGGCATTACCTCTGGCATTGCAGGTGAGGTAAAACCTGACAAGTTTAACGGCATTGTGTATGCAGGTACCGACTCGCTCAATAACCTTTATGTTGTTACCAACCGCGAAGGTGCTATTATCCGCAAGTTCGATGACCAACTAAACCATGTATGGCAAAAATACGGATTGGCTTTTGTTGACATGGCCGATGCTGACCCGGACAATGAAACCGAAATTTACTCGGCAGAAGAACGCTATTCAATGGACTATTCGAAAGAAAACGGCCAGGAACAGGAATACCGCGCTTGCCTGTTAAATGCTGATAAATATCCTGAAGATGCCCGTTTAAATGCCTCACTCGATGGTGGTGTATGGATAAGGCGCATTAACGGACAAAAGATTATGTTTGTTGGCGAAATGTACAGTGGTTTTATTTTTATTTACCGATTTAACGAAACCACTGATGGCGAAATTGCTATTCCGTCAGGCGCCATCGCAAACCATGTTTCATGGCAATTCGGCTTAAACCCATGGCCGCCATACCAACCAGCAGCGGGAGCTTTCATTTGGCGCGATAAAAACGGGAATGGCAGGTTCGATGCCGACGAATACGAATCAGTAAACTTCAATGTATCACTCGCCAATGTTGATGAAAAAGGTAATGTATTTTTTGGCAGCAGCCTCGACTACATGGAATGTCAGGGACTTGACGAAATAGGTAATCCTGTATATAGCTTCAAAAATAAAGTAACACAAGCTGTCCCTGATCCTTTTTATTTAGTTAAAAAGGTAGTTTACGACAACACCCGCGACATTATGTATATTACCGGGAATTCGAATGATGTAAGTAGCACATCAGGTGTAGGTCCCGTTTTTGCAGCATATCCAAACTGGAGTTCAGCAAACAGAAAGGCATCATTTGTTAAAACTTTCGATGCCAATTATGTTGGGTTTGCAGCAAAAAGCGATTACTTTTTTGCCGCTTATGGTTTTGATGATAACAACTGGAGCATTGATGTATTTAGCGCAAAAGACGGGGCAAAAGTCGGAAATCTGGGAACACAACAGCTTCAAAGATTTGGCTGGATCGACCTTCCTTGGGGCCTGATTGCAGAACAGCGTAGCAATGGCGAATACCTGGTTTTTCGCGAAGACGACTGGGTTGCAAAAACCGTTATCCAACGCTGGAATCCTTATAGCGCAGATGCAGATGCGCCCACAAAACCAACCTCAGTTCAATTGGTTTCAAAAACATCAACATCAATCTCGGTTAGTTGGGGAAAATCGACAGATGTAACCGGCTTAGCGGGCTATAATGTTTATGCCAATGGAATAAAAACAACTCCAAAAGCAGTTTGGGATACTACCTATACAATTACGGGATTAGAAACAGATAAAGATTACACCATTTATGTGGCTGCAACCGATTTTGCTGCACATGAAACAAACTCAGATGAAATATCGGTTAAAACATACCCTGCAGATACCGAAAAGCCTTCAGCACCTGCCAACCTTTCTGCTTCTGACATTGCCGTTTCATCTTTTAAAATATCTTGGAATGCATCATCCGATAACATTGGTGTAACAGGTTACGATGTATTTCTGAATAACGAGCGTGTAGGTAATAAACGCATTACCAATGCCGAAATTCAATTCAGCGATCTGCTATCGTCACACGAATATATTGCCAGAGTTGTTGCATTTGATTATGCCGGCAATTCAGCATCTTCCGAAATTACAGTTACAACCCTTACCGATAATGAAATTCCAGGTCCTCCACAACTTATACCTACCACCCAGGTATCATCATCGGAGTTAGCTGTAATTTGGTCTGTCAGTACCGATAATAACAAAGTAGCATCTTACAATATTTACAATAATGGCGAATTGCTTGTTGAAAATGTTTCTGCATCGCAATATCTTGGCATACCTATATCAGGCGATTATATGGACTACAAAATAGCCGGACTTCAGCCAAAAACTACGTATAATTTAACCGTAAAAGCTGTTGACCAATCCGGGAATTTGTCCAACGCAAGCAATACCATTGCAATGGCAACTGACAGCGTTTGGAGTCAACTGCTCGATATTGAAGAATCGGATATGTCGCATATGGGTCACAACTTTTATTATGCGGGTAATATTAACGCCTCCGGTTTTGTTGCCGGTATGATGAAACAGCCAGGCTATGTTGAATGGACTGTTAATATTCCAACTGATACCATTTACCGGTTTGTTACCCAGTATGCAACCATGGAGTCATTCCCATACCCTATGCAGATTGATGCCAACGGTGAAAAAATTGCAGAATTTACGATTAGGACATTAAGTGGCATGACCTGGGCTACTTATGCATCTGATCCTAACTTGGTTTTCGGAAGGTTAAAAGCCGGAAAAAATATTATCAGGCTAAGTTCGTTTGCACAATATGCACCCAATATGGATCTGGTTAAAATAATGGTTTCAGCGCCTATATATCATGTTAGCGTTATTGCCCTGAATGTAACGGATACAAATATTTTTGTTGGTAATAAAATGCAATTAATTGCTACTGTTTTACCTTCTAATGCAACAAACAAAAAACTATCCTGGAAGTCGTCGAAACCATCAGTAGCCAGTGTTGATTTAGTAGGTAATGTGGTGGCAGCAGCTGCCGGAAGTGCAACAATTACGGCAACTACCGAAGATGGTGGAATGACTGCAACATGTCTGGTTAAAGTTGGACTGACTAACGGATTGCTTGGTTCAGCTCATAAGAGTAGTGTTGTTGTGTATCCCAATCCGCTGAATAGCGAAAGGCTTTCGTTGGAGTCACTGCCTAAAGGGGAAAAGGTGATATCAATTGCCTCTGCAACTGGCCAGGTGGTGATAACTGTGAAGAATGATTCTGACAAATATGTTTTCGAAGACCTGAAGCTTCAATCAGGTATTTATGTTATTACAATAAAAACGAAAAATACAACTGAAAGCCTGAAGTTGATTGTCGATTAGCCGGGAACCTATCAATTGAAAACAGTCATGAAAGTGATCGCCTCAGTGTTAGCTTATGCAAATTGTCGGTTGTCCCTTTTTTAATTTGTTCAAGTTGATATGATTGAATTTGATTTTCAACTTCAGGCAGAAATCATCAACAATAAAAAATAAGCTTCTGTAATTCAATTGTACATTTTCAATAAGAAACCTCCTGTATTTTTGGTCCGCAACTAAAAATACAGGAGGTTTCTTGTTTTAGAAATTGATTATCAGTTTGCCGATAATTTTTTCTCACCTGTTAATAATCTTTTTTTTTAAGAATTTTAAGTCGAACTCACGTTAAATAAAATCTCGCTGGCCTCAGCATTTACTTACAAATCAACTCTTATAAAAAAGGCTGCAGAAACGTCTTGTTCTGCAGCCTTATAATTATCCGGAAACTGAAATCGTTCTTTTTACTCAGACTTCTTAATGCCAAAATGATCCATAATTAACATCCCGGTAGGCTAAATAGCAGCCGCCCTGAATAAAGGCAACAGTTGTTCCCTCATCACCAGTTCCAAGCTTCTCAAAATAACTTAATGCCTGAATAACAGGATCGCTGTCAAATTTAAATAAGTTAAGATTGAACAAAAACGGTTTCACACTTCTTTTGGCATATAAAACCGATGGGATACCAATCTCTCCGTCGGTTGCATAATTGAACCTGTACATACGCAACTGCGAACTATACATATCATTCACAACAAGTATTTTCTTGCCGTCTTTATAGCGCACCCAGGCCGATGAAGGGTGGAGTGTCGGGGCTTCTCCCTCTCCATCATGATGTAAACGGGCATCGTCGGGGTATTTGAACCGGTTTAGGGTAATGGCTGAATCCTTCCACTGTTGTCCGACTGGTTTTGAATAGTCCATGGAAAAATGATGACTTTTGCTATAAATATCATTCCCATCCGTAGTACGGTCGAAATCGCCGTTATCAACAAACATACCGCTGACTGCCCAATTAAGTTTTCCGGCAGGAGTATAGGACTCAAGTCTGCAACCAGAGTTAAAACTATTATGTGCCACATAAATATTACCGGCAGCATCTTCGCCCACTCCTGTTATTTCGCGAAATTTAAGGGGTGCTACGACACCGGGTATTCCAGAATTGGTACCGAATTCATCGCCGAATGTGTGGTCGAGCGTAGATGTTCCCAATCCTGAAATGTTGTAATAAAGTATTTGCTGGCGCGGGCCATACTCTCCTACCATTAACATGCCGTTGTTGGCAATGGCAATAGCCATAGGTTTAACAACATCTGTTATTTTCCGCCCGTCGCTACAGGTTACACTGTTGTCGCTAAAAGGGACTGAAACATCGCCGCTTCTTTTTATTGTCTAGGTTTTCCCCGCTTTATCGGTTACCTGCGTAAAATTGATATTCCTGGTGTGGTTTGGCAGTACTTTGCCATCCTTATAGGTGCCTTTACGGGCTCCACCTGAGCCTTCGTCCCATCCGGTGTAGGCATATACGGTGCCATCAGCGCCAACTTCCATATAATCAATCATATCCTGTATCCAAAGGGTAGTTCCGCCATAGGTGCTTCCCAGCCAGCTTGTGGTATAGTTAATAGTTTGTGCTGACAAAAATATGGGTAAGGCAATCAGGACCAATGCAAATAAAAGTCTGTGTTTTCTCATAAAATAAGTATTAGGTCGAAGGTGTTAAATTGTTTAATGGATTTGAGTTGTAATAACTGTCAGCCCTATTAGCTGAATAAAAGCAAAGTTAGATGTTATAAACTTTCATTCTATGATTAAGGGGAGGGCACATGGTACAAATAGCAGGAGCACTTGTTGCACGATTGCTGCCAGTATTTTGTACTCATTCAGGACTTTTTGGTACAGGTGTTGCAAAAATGATCAACTATGTGTTAAACAGTAACTATCCTGAAACATATTTGCCAGTAATAAGCATTGTTAAGTAATTGCCGGCAAGATTTGTTAGTCAGGTTTTTTAGTTAATTTAGTTAATGTGTCAATTAGCCAATTAGAAATTTAAATTTATAGTATTTACTTTACGCCAAAAAAAATAATTTTAGCAGCCTCATCCTTAAATTCGAATGTAATTACGGCCCTGCCTTTTTGATCGAATGAAACCGTGACATCTTTATTTTACCAAATACTTTGATCCACCTTGTTTTTGGTAACACACGAATATTTATGACCACCTGCTGCCATTGAGAAAATGGTTACTACGCCTTTACCGTTTTCCGGATTTATTTTTTCGTGAATTTCGGGAAGCGAGCCGACTTCTCCAACAGTTACCGGATAACTTAGGGTAATATCTTCCCTAACTTGTTTGTATTTTTCGATAAGGCTGCCAATATAATCGGTGCTTTCTTTGGAAAGCGACAATAAATCGCCCCAGAAGCCATTTTGCCCCAAAATAAGTGAAGCAACATTAATTGTTTGGGAGCTTTCAGGAGCATCGGGCAAATAATGGGTAAGGAAAAGAATTGAAGGGATCCATTCGTCATAGTTAAGCGGCGAACGGGCGATACGGGCGCGGGCAGGGCCAGGATATACAAAAATATTGTTCCACATCATCTTTTCGGGCATGGGCAGGTTGAAATTAGCGTAATAAGGGCCATTATTCATAAGGAAGAACTTTCCTGTACTCAAAAACTGCAAACCCATACTGCGCCAGCCTTCGGTAACATCAAAATCGACAATTGCATCCGGAAGGACAGAATTTACACTATCCACCACCTTGTTCATATATTTGCAAAGTTCAAACGAATAACAATCGAGTCGCTCTGTTTCAGAGTTTTCGGCCGTGCCATGGTTATGATTCGGGTCGTTGCATCCATATTGGTAAATGGCATCCCATTTAAAATATACATTTCCGTATTCGCGGGCATTTCTGATCATTTCTGAGGCGCAGTCTTTCCAATAATTGCTAACTAAGCACATACTGTAACTTGGCTCGGTTTCCCAAACTTCGGAAGGCTCACCCTGATGGCCATTAAATGACGTTTTAAAATTGGAGTTCCGCATGGCCACCGAGCTTGTAATTGCAGCCTGGGTTGGACTGTACCATAAACCCAATTTCATGTGGAACGAATCGAGAGCGGCCTTTATTTGCCTTAAACTATCGGGAAATGATATTGGATTTGCTTTCCAATCGCCGGTTTTACTAAACCATCCGGCATCGATAACAAAAACATCAACGCCTATTTTGTGGGCAACGGCTATTTCATTCAAGGTATGTTCCAGGTTTAAATCAGTAAGGTATTTTTTGCCATTCCAACATTTATTGCGTTCCTGAAAGCCCCATGTATTATAGTAAATATAAGGTGTACGGCTCGAAGTGTTAATAGCAATATCCTTTAGCATAAAGGTACGGTAGTTTTGAGCCATGGTTTGCTTGCTACCCTTTACCGCAGCAGCTTCAAACCAAATAGTTTCGTAAGGGTTTAAGGCATCGAGGGGCTGTTTGTTATAATAGTTGCCCTTTTTTGCCTTTAAAGTAATGCTTTTGCTACTGTTAAGGCCAAATTCGATGAAACGGTCGGGTATTTGCGCCCCATGCTCGTAAGCAAATAAAAAAGTAGCATCGTTATTTTCAGATACTAGAATAGGCCCGATTACCGACATATTGTCTTCAAAAAAGCGGTCGTCGATAGGCCGGTCGTTTAAGTTAAAGCTATGGAACTGTTCGTTGAAATCGCTAATCCTTATTTCCGAGAACTTCTGAAAACCAGATATATTTGTCGAAAAATAAGTTAATGAATCTTTGCCAGAGGTTTTGGTTAATGAATGTGACGATTTACTTTCGAGTTTATAGCAAAACCTTACCACCGGGCTTAGTGGTGAAACCCTGAACGTTACTTGTAGCGACATTGATGTATCGGCCACCAGGATGCCTTTGTATTTATATTCCACAACACCGTTTTTAAGGGTATCGGGGGCATTCACCATATCCCATTGTTTTGGGAAAGCTTTAAGTTGTTTGCCATCTACCTCGAATATAGGAGCTGCAAAATTTATACTTTGTCCCGTTTGCTTTTCGGTTAACGTCCATATTGCATTTTCTTCAGTGTTAAGTGCAATACTAACCATCTGATTGCTAAACGAATTTTGTTTATTTATGCATGCGCTTGTAAAAAAAAAATTGCAATGGTAAAGAATGTTATCTTTTTCATTTTTAGGAATTTGTTGTTATTTATAAGCCAAATTTCCGGAGGAGCAAATTTATAAAATGGTAGAAAAATGCTGCAAAAAGGCCAGTCTATAACAGAATTGCAATCTTCATATTTTTATTCTTTTTTTAGCTTACAATCTTATTTTTTGCAATCCGCCTATTAATGAAATAGTTTTCCCATGCCAGATAAAAGAACCTGTTACAGCATCAGGGAGTGTAACTTCACCTTCAATTCCATTCTCACCTGCACGTTTCAGCGATACTTTAATTTCACCTTTCGGGTGGGGCATTTTCCCTTCAATCCATTGCAGCGGGCCTAAGGCCGGTTCAATTTTTACAGTTTTAAATCCCGGTTCCGCCGGAACAATTCCGCATATTGTCGACAGAAATTCATAATTCGGACTTGCACTCCAGGCATGGCAATCGGAACGGGAAGGTTCGGGACGTTCGGCAAATGTTGTTAAACCCACGTCCAGCATAGTTTTCCATGGTTGTAGCTGATCTACATACAAATCGCCCAGGCCAGCTTTCACCATTGCCCTCATCAAATAGAATCGATAATATATAGTGCATTGAATCAGCGATTTGTCTTCGTTTATCTGCTTGAAAAAAACGGCTTGTTTTTCAGCAGGAATCAAATCGCAGAGTATTACCCATAAATTGGCGTGCTGGCTTAAATCGTGTTTCAGGGGTGAATCGGCAAGGAGCTGCCTTTTTTCGTCCCAACAATTTTTCATCACAGCTCTTTTAATTTTTTCAGCAGTTTCCAGGTATTTTTCTGCTTCGGTTTTCAGACCCCAGCTACTGAATAGCGCGGCAGTTTGTGTCAAAGTATAAGCGTATTGCAGGTTTAAAACCGATGAAGCACCGCTCAAAGCGCCTTCAGGGAGTCCGCCTATCATCGTTGAATTGTCCCAGACCCATTCATCAGGCCAATCCACAAAGTTCCAGAAGGGAAGTTTTTCTAACATTCCCGATTCGCCAATAAATTGATTATGCCAATCGAGAATTGCTTTTATCCCCGGGACAAACTTCTTGCAAAATAGCTGGTCGTCGCGATATTGGTTGTAATCGTTTATCATCAATATCCAAAACAGCGAAAACGGCGGAATGATCTGATTATGAACTGAGGGGTAGCAACTGGAGGTAAGGCCAAACTCGAACCTCGAATTGTTAAACTGTTCGATGGCATTCCGCATTAACTGGTCGTCGCCCGAAACACAGAGTGAGATAAGAGCCTGAATACGGGTATCTCCGATGTACTGCAATTGCTCGTAATACGGACAATCGGTATAGGTTTCATAAGCGCAGAGTTTTGCGGTTCGCCATCCGGTTTCCCAGATTTTGGCAAGTTGAGGTTCCGCGGATTTGAAATAAGCATTTTCGCGGAAGGGATATCCGGTGCTATTTCCGGTAAAAAAATCAATGAACAAGTCTTCGTCTCCTGTTGTGATTTCCATTTCGAGGTAACGGTATGTGCGAAAAAACAGTGGACGAAACATCCGTTGGTCGCCGCCATCGGGCTTAAAAAGATCGCAGTTGCCTTTTATCTGTAAATCTTCAACTTTATTGCGGTTTTGTTTGTTCCCGGTTTTATCGAATAGTCCTTCGGCATAAGTAAGTTTTATAGTACTTCCATTACCTTTGCTAACGGTTAATTCAGGAAACGAATTGGTTAAATAACCCTGGTCGAATAAAAGGGTAAGTGTGCTGTTGGCAGGCACCCGGGAACTCGTTTTTTTATTTATAAAATCAACGGTGAATAACTTATCCGATTTCCTGACACAAGCAGCTATTTTTTCAGGATTTTCGTCTGGCATTGGTATTGGCCGGACCTGCAACATTCGGTTAATCCAACTAGCCTGTGCGTTTTGTGTAAAACCGTGCTGCTGTGTATTGGCATTTTTCCAACCGCTATCGTTAAAATCACTTTTCTCCCAGTTCCAGGGATAGCAGGTTCCATCTGTTGTTTCGAATGCTCCGACCGAAACTTCCATGTTTACTACATTGGGCGAATAAGCCTTATTGTTTAATACTTTCCAGGAATTGTTCGTATTTACTATTTCTTCCTGCTGAGTGTTACCCTGAAGTAAGAAAGACAAAAAATATTCATTCCTGGTTTTCAAGGCATTGGGTGCATAATTGCCAAAATTCCAGACAACTGCTGCAATTGAATTTTTGCCCTGGTGCAAGTGTTTCGCTATGTTGTATGTATCAAAGTTCCAGTGCATGAAATCGTTTCGTGCCGGACCAGTCCCAACAGCTTTTCCATTAATAAACAACCTGTAATAATTATCCGCTGAAACATGAATTACAAACTTTTCAGGCTGAACAGTTAATTCAAAATCCTTACGAAAATGACAAACATTATAATTGTTTTCGTTCAGGTCGGGTGAAGTTATCCAGAACGAATGCCATTGCTGAGTCATCAAATCGGGGTTCACTTCCGGTTTATAAACAACTATCTGAGCGTATAGCTGGCTCCCTGCCAAACTGAGTAGAAAAATAATGCTTTTAAGTTTCATTTATCATTAATTTGAAATTCGTGTTTCTGAAATTGCTGCCAGGCTGTTTATTCGTTTTGACTGTTTATATCCTTAATTTACTTGCCTGTGGCAATATCCTGCGATAGCGTTGGCATTGTGGCTTTTTTTTTGGATCAAGATGCTGCTCGTACCAGTTGAGTAAACCTTCAATGCCAATTAAAAGCGGTTTGATAAAAGCTGTAGCGTTGCGGAACATCCGGCAATTGTACACCATGTTGGTCCTGTAAAGCGAAAAGGGCGGTATAACCTGAATTGACTTCTACCTGTAATTAAAAGTCTGCTTTAGTCTGATATCAGCCGACGAACTGCCGATCATCAGCTCAAAACTACCGGGCTCAATGACTCTTTCGTCCTTGCTGTTGATTATTTCGAGTTGCGAAGGGTTGATTTCAAATTTTACAGTTTTGGTTTTACCGGCTTTAATAGAAACACGCGAAAATCCTTTCATAGCTTTGATAGGTCTTGGCGTGGATGCTTCCAGGTCCCTGATATACAACTGGGCTACTTCATCGCCGTCGCGCATTCCTGCATTTTTGATATCCACCGTAACAATAAGTTTATCCTCTTTCCCAATTGTACCAGCCGACAGTTTGAGGTTCGAATATTCGAAGTTGGAATAGCTGAGACCGAAACCGAAAGGATACAAGGGTTCGCCTCTGAAGTACTTGTAAGTGCGGCCTTCCATATTGTAGTCTTCAAATGCCGGAATATCATTTACTGATTTGTAGAAGGTAACTGGTAAACGTCCTGCCGGGTTATAATCTCCGAAAAGGGTTTTTGCCACCGCGGTGCCGCCTTCCTGTCCGGGATACCATGCTTCGAGAATGGCCGGTATGTTTTTCGATTCCCAGTTAATAGCCAGTGCGCTTCCATTGAGTAAAACCAGAACTACGGGTTTCCCGGTTTTTACAAGTTGTTTCAGGAAATCATGCTGGCAGGCCGGCAGGTCAAGACTGGTGCGGTCGCCACCTTTAAAACCCTCGGCGGCAACAAACATTTCCTCGCCTTCGAGGCTGGGCGACAATCCTCCTACAAATATGCATACATCGGCTTTTTTAGCTAAAGCCAGAGCCTCGGTTACAACATCCTTACCGGGTACTTTCCAGGTCAGGCATCCGGATGCACCATATAAGCCGTTGAAAAACTCAACCCTGAATTTATACTTCTGCCCGGCTTTGAGTTCTGCTTTGCCTTCACGGGTGGTCGCATTGTGGCTTGTCCAGTCTTCGAATATCAGTTTATCATTAATAAATAAGCGGTAACCATCATCGCCTGTCATGCTGAATTCAAACGTGCCTGTTGCCGGAGCTACTAATGTTCCTGTCCAGCGCACCGAATAATGATCGCTGCCTAAGCCTGCGAAAGGACCGGTGTCCCATTTAAAGTTGATGTATTCGAATTTTCCACGACCAATCGGTTTACCCGTGAGAGAATCGTTGTTGTAAAATTCGGCAGTTAAATTGTTCTCAAAACAATGGGAAACAACGCTTAATAACGACTCTTTGCCTGCAATATTTGAGGCCTGGTGGTAGTAAACCTTAGTGGCAGGGCTGACAATGGATTTAATACCTTCAAGGACTGTAACTGATTTGGATGGGGTTCCGTTATAGTTTCCATACAAAACCTCACGCTCGTTGGCATTGGGTCCGAAAACGGCAATGGATTTCAGATTTTTCTTAAGTGGCAGGGTGTTTTCGTCGTTTTTAAGCAATACCATCGACTGCAATGCCGTAACCAGTGAAAGCGCCCTGTGTTCCTTGCTGTCGTTTACCGTTA
>JBBSDG010000079.1:0-13676 GCA_038249635.1 Bacteroidales bacterium
CCTTCTTTGCTTTCGGCCCAGATTTTACCTCCCTGTTTTTCGACAAATTCTTTGCAAAGTATCAATCCCAGCCCGGTCGAAGGCTCGCCTTCGGTTCCTTTACGGTTTATATTTTCGGTGAGGGTAAAAAGTTTATCTATTAATTCCTGGTTCATTCCTATTCCATGGTCTTTAATAGTAATACTAACCATTTCATTATCAGATTTTTCAGCAGATATTTCAACTACACCTCCCTTAAATGAAAACTTTAAAGCATTGGAAACCAGGTTTCTGATAATAGTTTCGAGCATATGAATATCGGCAAACACCACATTATGCTCAGGGATATTGATCTTGATTCCAATTCTTTTTTTATTCGCAAAATCATTCATTAATTCAATACTTTTAGTTAATGAGGATTTTAAAAACATTGGCTGTGGATCAAAACTGATTACTCCGCGCTGCATTTTCGACCATTCGAGGAGGTTTTCGATCAGGCGGTATATATTCACCGCCGAAGTACGCATGGTAGTGGCTATCTCTTTAAGCTCTTCAGCGGATAAGCTTTCGATATCCTCAGCCATAATAGCTGTTAAACCTAGAAATCCATTCATCGGTCCCCGTAAGTCGTGTGCAACAATGGAGAAAAATTTATCCTTCTCGGCGTTCATGGCATTGAGCTGTTCATTTTTAATCCTCAGCTCTTCTTCTGCCTTTTTACGGTTGGTAATATCTTTTGATATACATGTAACCCACATAATTTTCCCCGTCGAATCTTTAATCGGGTCAACCATGGTAAGGTAGAATTTCTCATCACCTTTTATATTTACAACTTTTACTTCAATTTCCCCTTTTTCGCCTGTGCTGAAAACCTGGCGTACAAGCCTGAGCCTTTTATCTGCTTCATCAGCCGGGAATATGTCGTAAGGCGTTTTCCCGATTATTTCCTCAGGTGTTTTACCAAAAGGACCGGCAAATGCATCATTTACAAACCTGTATGTTTCATCAGGATTATAACTGAATATGGGATCACTCGAATACTGAACAAGCATGCGGTACTTCTCTTCGCTTAATCTCAATGATTCCTCAACCTGTTTGCGTTCGGTCATTTCGCGGCCAACGGCAATTACAACTTTTTGATCGAACCAAATGCCCGGTGCAAGGCTCACTTCTTTTGGAAAAACCGAGCCATCTTTACGAAATCCCCAAAACTCGAATCTCACCGGTTTACCATAATATGCTGCCTCAATAAACCTTGAAATCTGATCCATATCATTCAGACCGGGAGCCGAGAGGAAACCCGGATTTTTATGAAGAAAAAATTCCTTCTCATAGCCGTACATCTTTTCAGCACCCGAATTCACATCTATAAAACTCCCGTCTTTATCCAGTATATAAATGGCATCATTCAGGCTGTTGATAATTCCCCGGTATGTGGTTTCGGAAAGGTGCAGTTTTTTTTCTGTTTCTTTCCTTGCCGAAATATCAAACAATACAGTTTGAAAAGTGCGATCGGGCATCATTCTTGAATGCATTTCAACCGTAATCTCTCTATTGTCTTTACAGAGCATATTCCTTTCGGAAATTACAAGCTGATCCTGCTCCAACAGGTCGAATCTGAAAGGCTTGGACTGAATGCTTTCTTTGGTAAACATGGCTTCCGAAATATGTTTTCCAACCAGATCTTCGCTTTTAAAGCCAGTCATACGCAGAAGGCTTTTGTTTGTTTTGGTAATAATACCTTCCGGCGATCCGATTAGAATACCTTCAACGGCAAGATCAAATAATTCGCGGTAGCGGTTTTTGCTCTTCCGTAAGGATTCCGAAGTTTCCTCAGCTTCCAGGGCAAGAGCAAGTCGGCTAATTATATAGCGATCGGAATCAATAAGTTGGTAATCACGCTGAAATACTACGCACAACGATCCTACCGGCTCAGTGTTGCACCTCACTAAGTGGCCGAGATATGCTTTAAGGTTGTATCGGTTAACATTCGGGTCCGAATCAGCATACGTACTTTCGGGCAGGTTACCGATAAAGTAAACATCGTTAATGGCCTTTTTGATAACATCAAAACAAATCCGCCCCTCAGGTTTAACTTCCGGAATGTGATCATCAGAAGTATTCCATTTCCCAAATGAGCATAAAAGACTTTCATTCAAACGATTGTATAACGCACTGGAGGCACCAAGCAACTTGCCGCTTAAGGCAGTAATTATATTAATATTATCTAAATAATTATCACTCAGGTTTGTAAGCGTATGATTAATGATTTCGAGCTGATGCAGACTGATGCTTTTCCCGGGATATTCATTTATTGAAATAATAACTCCGGCTACCTCATTTTCAATATTCACTATTCCCGATAGCGAGAAACTTACAGTGTGTTTTAAGCCACCGGATTTTTCAACTATACAATGGCCGTTGTGAACTCCGTCACTACTTAAGTTATTGATTATTTGACTGATTGTTATTGCAGAATCAGGCAAAAGTAACAACTCATCAATATTGTGTCTCAACAGTTTTTCGGACTGAATTCCTAAGGATTCTTCAGCGGCCTTGTTCACACTCGAAATAATTCCATTTATATCAGTTGTAATTACCGGTTGAGGTAAGCCATTCAGACAGGATGTGCAATCAATTTCGGCTTTTAGCATTTTATTATAGTTTTATATTTAAAATGGGATTCAGGTCATTCTCAAGTTCTGTAGGATAAAAAACCCTAGCATGCGTAGTGTGTTACATAAATCATCAACTATTACGTGATAATACATGGAAAGGATAAAGTATCTTACCGTTTATCATAGAATAGTCAAGTGTTAAAAATCTGACTGGAAATTCGGGTAACCAAACTCATGGCAAAATGCATCACAAAAATTAGTTTCACGCCGTCAGTTTACTAAAAAACTTTAAAATTCATTAAACTTTAAAATGCCGATTTGTAAAGAATTCTTACATAATCTTCAAACAAACCACTGCCTTTCCATCCTGTATTAATGATTATCCGGCTGATTAGCCTTAATGTATCGCAATGTTGTCAATTTACAGCTCAAACAAATAACACCACAGCAATCAGCCTAATTTTCCAAAAACCAAATATACAATATACTTGAAGTAAAGTATCACATGCCGAAAAAAAATCTTTTATTTTTAATACGGAAATCCCACCTTCATTTAGAAGTTTAGTGTTTCCGGTAATTTTTCAGAATAGTCATGACTTTATTGGATTAAACCTCTTTCAACACACTGTTAATTATTTCTGTATAACTTATGGCAAGGATGAAAAAACTGTCAGGCATAATCCTGTAATTTTGCAATCTCATAAGTAGTATGTTTTATCTGTAAAAGACCTAAAAATACATGAACATCATCACTTATAACGTAAACGGGATACGGGCTGCTATAAGCAAAGGTTTCCTCGACTGGCTTAAAGCAAGTAATGCCGATGTGGTTTGTCTTCAGGAAATAAAAGCGCAGCATGATCAGATTCCGATTATCGAATTCGAAGCATTGGGATACCATACCTACTGGTTTCCGGCTGAGAAAAAAGGATACAGCGGAGTAGCCATACTTTCCAAAACCGAACCCGACAAGGTAGTTTATGGAATGGGAATTGAAAAATACGATTTCGAAGGAAGGCTTATCCGTGCAGACTTTGGAGATAAAAGTGTGATTTCGGTTTATCATCCATCAGGAACCACCGGCGATCACCGTCAAGCATTCAAAATGCAGTGGCTTGCCGATTTTCAGAACTATATCCTCGAATTAAAACAAACCCGTCCGCATCTTATTATTTCGGGTGATTATAACATTTGCCACCGGGCAATTGATATACATGACCCTATTCGTAACGCAACCAGCAGCGGTTTCCTTCCCGAAGAACGCGATTGGATGACGGGATTCCTGAATTGCGGCTTTATCGACTCGTTCCGCTACTTTGTTAAAGAACCACATCATTACACCTGGTGGAGTTACCGTTCGGGCGCCCGCAGCCGCAACCTGGGCTGGCGTATCGATTACAATATGGTGAGCGACGAACTTGAACAAAGCATGAAACGTGCAGTTATAATGCCAATGGCGGTTCATTCTGATCATTGTCCATCACTATTGGAAATAGAATTTTAGGTTTAAATCATTTTTCGCAACATTAATACGCATATTATGAATAATTTATTTGTTAAAAAAGCAATCGGGATCCTGGTAATAGTTCTTCTGGCAGGCACTTTTACTTCCTGTGTTTCAATGAAAAAATACAAGGACCTTACGGCAAAATGCAATGAGGAAAGCAGCAGCTTGAATGCAAAGGTCGATAAGCTAAGCACTCAGGTTAATGAACTTACCTCCGAAAACGGACGGTTTAAAAAAGACGTCGTCCAGCTTAAAGCTGATACTTCACGCCTTGGATCCATGTTGCGTGTGCTAACAGCCGATTACAACGAACTCGATCGCTCGCACGAATTGCTTAAGTCGCAGTTTTCGGCAAATTTCGAAGATGCTGAAAAAGTAATGAAAGAGCTAAAGCTTTCGCAGGATAAACTGCTTGTCCGCGAAGACCGTTTGAAAGCTCTGCAAGCCGAACTGGATGTTAAAGGTAAAAACCTTGCGGATCTGCTCACAGCCTTGCATAAGAAAGACTCAATTACCAATTCGTTGCGCAAAGCAGTTGCCGATGCGCTCATGGGTTTCGAAGGCAAAGGGCTGACGGTACATATGAAAGATGGAAAAGTTTACGTTTCGATGGAAGAGAAACTTCTGTTTGCTTCAGGCAAATGGGATGTTAGCAACGAAGGGATTAAAGCTATAAAAGATCTGGCTAAGGTACTTGAGCAAAATCCTGATATTAACATACTTATCGAAGGTCACACCGATAATGTGCCACTAACAGGGCAAAATCAGGTTAAAGACAATTGGGATCTGAGTACCATGCGTGCAACTTCTATAGTTAAAATATTGCTTGCTAACGGTAAGGTGAATCCAATACGACTTGTTGCTTCCGGCCGTGGTGAATTCCTTCCGGTAGTTCCCAATGATTCAGCATCTAACAAAGCTAAAAACAGACGCACCGAAATTATTCTCTCGCCCAAACTCGATGAACTGATGCAGATCATTGGAAATAATTGATCGACTGTATAAATATTTAATTTACCTTTGCAAAATGGTATATTTATACAATATCCGTATTGCAAAAATTAAATAAGGATTGCTGATTCCGTTAGCAATCCTTCATTTTGTGTAATTGTTCCTCTGTACATAATACTTGCCTGGTAGGTATAAAATTTCAGGTTTCGGCCTGAAAAAATTTTGCTCAGTGAAATCCAAAACCCCGATTGCCTTGCTATTAAAATGAAAAACAGAATAATGACGAAAGAAACCACAGCTAAGTTAATCCTTGAAGATGGAACTGTATTTTCCGGTAAATCCTTTGGCTTTGAAGGATCCGTTGCCGGTGAAGTGGTCTTCAATACTTCCATGACAGGCTATCCCGAAAGCCTCACTGATCCATCATTTGCTGGCCAGATTATGGTTGCCACCTATCCGTTGATCGGTAATTATGGCGTACCCGAAGCTGTGATGGTTGATGGTTTGCCCGATTATTTTGAGTCGGACCGCATACAGGTTACAGCCTTGATTGTTTCCGACTATTCAGAACAATACAGCCACTGGAGCGCAAAACGAAGCCTGGGCAATTGGCTTGAAGAACACCATATTCCCGGTTTGTATGGTATAGATACCCGTGAACTGACCAAGATCATACGCGAAAAAGGTGCTATGATGGGTAAAATCGTTTTCGGTGGTGATGATCCAGGATTTCATGATCCAAATAATGAAAACCTGGTGGCGAATGTAAGCACTGATAAAGTGATAGTTTACGGTAATGGCTCAACCCGGATTTTACTGGTGGATTGTGGTGTGAAATACAATATTATCAGGCATTTCATTAAACGCGATACCACAGTCATCCGTGTTCCCTGGGATTACGATTACTCAAAGGAACAATACGATGGTTTGTTTATCTCGAACGGCCCGGGTAATCCTAAAATGTGCGAAGCTACTATAAAGCATCTGAAAGTATCACTGAAACAGGACATTCCTATATTCGGAATTTGTCTGGGAAACCAGTTGCTTGCACTGGCATCGGGAGCAGATACGTACAAGCTGAAATACGGTCATCGCAGTCACAACCAACCTGTTTTACAATGCGGAACCAATAAAGCGCTTGTTACTTCCCAGAATCATGGGTTTGCCATTGATAATGAATCACTTTCATCCGATTGGGAGCCATATTTCGTAAATCTGAATGATGGAACCAACGAAGGCATCCGACATAAAACACGCGATGTTTTCTCCGTACAGTTCCATCCCGAAGCCTCCAGCGGTCCGACGGATAGCGAGTATTTGTTTGATGATTTTTTAAAGGTGGTCAGAGGCAAGAAAAGCCATTGATTTACGCGAAGATAAACCGAAATTAATTATAGCCATTGTAGAGCCGCGATGCCTCGCGGCTCATATCAATGCAAAATATTAAAAGAATTACAATGAAAAAAATTCTGGTTTTAGGTTCAGGTGCGTTGAAAATCGGCGAAGCCGGGGAGTTTGATTACAGTGGATCGCAGGCATTGAAAGCCTTACGCGAAGAAGGTATTTTCACCATCCTCATCAATCCCAATATTGCCACCGTACAAACGTCAGAAGGCGTTGCCGACAAAATATATTTCCTCCCGGTTACGCCTTTCTTTATCGAAAAAGTAATTGAAAAGGAAAAGCCTGAAGGAATTCTGCTTTCATTTGGCGGACAAACAGCCTTGAATTGCGGTATTGAACTCTTTAAAACAGGGATATTCGAAAAATACAATTTGAAAGTATTAGGTACCCCGGTTCAATCCATTATTGATACCGAAGACCGTCAGATTTTTGCCGATAACCTTCGTAAAATAAATATTAAAACACCGAGAAGCATTGCCGTAACTACAATTGACGACGCGCTGAAAGCTTCCGAAACCCTCGGTTTTCCAATTATTGTACGCGCTGCTTTTACCCTTGGCGGACAGGGCTCCGGTTTCTGTTACAACCGCGATGAACTCCTGAAACTCGCCGGTACCGCTTTTTCATATTCATCACAGATACTGGTCGAAGAAAGTCTGAAAGGCTGGAAAGAAGTGGAATACGAAGTGGTGCGCGACTGCTACGACAATTGCATCACCGTTTGTAACATGGAAAATTTCGATCCGCTCGGAATTCACACAGGCGAAAGTATTGTGGTTGCTCCTTCGCAAACGCTTACCAACCGCGAATACCATAAACTCCGGACTATAGCCATCGAAATTGTTCGCAATGTGGGTATTGTGGGCGAATGCAATGTGCAGTATGCCCTCGATCCCGATTCTGAAGATTACCGCGTTATTGAAGTGAATGCCCGCCTTTCGCGTTCATCGGCACTCGCGTCCAAAGCGACCGGCTATCCGCTGGCATTTGTGGCAGCAAAACTGGCATTAGGTTATGGACTTCATGAACTTAAAAACTCAGTTACAAAAACTACAACCGCATTTTTTGAGCCTGCGCTCGATTATATTGTGGTAAAAATTCCACGCTGGGATCTGAATAAGTTTATCGGTGTTTCCAAAGAAATCGGTTCCAGCATGAAGAGCGTAGGCGAGATTATGGCCATCGGTCGTACTTTTGAGGAAGCTATACAAAAAGGCTTGCGCATGGTAGGGCAGGGCACACACGGTTTTGTTGGGAACCACGATCTGGAGTTCGACGATATCGATCAGGCTCTTTCCGCCCCGACGGATACGCGTATTTATTCCATTGCCAGCGCTTTCGAGGCCGGTTATACGGTTGAGCGTATTCATGAACTCACCATGATTGATAACTGGTTCCTGGTTAAGCTCAAGTCCATTTACGACCATATGATCGTGCTGAAAACTTTCGATAAGCTGGAAGATATTTCAGCTGAGATGATGAAAGCCACCAAGCAGAAAGGTTTCTCGGATTTCCAGATTGCCCGTTTTCTGCATGAAATACCAGGCAATATGCACAAGGAAATGCTGCAGGTCCGCAACTACCGTAAATTGTTGGGGATTGTTCCTTATATAAAGCAGATTGACACGCTGGCTGCCGAATATCCTGCACAGACCAATTACCTGTACATGACTTACAACGGTTCGGCACACGATATTTTTCCTGAAAAAGACGGGATGTCAGTAATTGTTCTTGGTTCAGGCGCGTATCGTATCGGAAGCTCGGTTGAGTTCGACTGGTGTTCGGTAAATGCGCTTACCACCGCCCGTAACCTTGACTATCGTGGTGTGATGATCAATTTCAATCCCGAAACGGTAAGCACCGATTATGATACCTGCGACAGGCTGTTCTTCGACGAGCTTTCGTTCGAGCGGGTAATGGATATTATTGAGCTGGAAGAACCCAAAGGCGTGGTTGTGAGTACCGGCGGACAGATTGCCAATAACCTCGTGATGCGGCTTCACAGTATGGGAGTCCCTATCCTGGGAACGGCACCCGAAAGTATTGATAATGCCGAAAACCGCCATAAGTTTTCAACCCTGCTCGATACACTTAAAATTGACCAGCCACGCTGGAAGGAACTTGTTGAAATAGAGCAGATCTATGATTTTGTGGATGAAGTTGGATTTCCCGTACTTATCCGTCCATCCTATGTTCTTTCGGGCGCTGCCATGAACGTGGTCTCCAACCGGCAGGAACTTGATTTTTTCCTCACACTTGCTGCAAGGGTTTCGAAGGAATACCCGGTGGTAGTATCTGAGTTTATACAGAATGCCAAAGAGATTGAGATTGATGCCGTTGCCGACAAGGGTGAGATTATGGCGTATGCCATTTCCGAGCATATTGAGTTTGCCGGTGTACATTCGGGCGATGCAACCATAGTTTTCCCGGCTCAGAAAATGTATTTCGAAACTTCGCGCCGCATCAAGAAAATTTCGCGTGATATTGCCAAAGCACTGAATATCAGTGGCCCGTTCAATATGCAGTTCTTGGCGCGCGACAATGATATTAAAGTTATTGAGTGCAACCTGCGTGCTTCGCGTAGCTTTCCGTTTGTGAGCAAGGTTCTTAAAATCAATTTCATTGAACTGGCCACCAAGATTATGCTGGGTGTACCGGTCGAAAAGTTAAGCAAATCTGCTTTCGAGATGGATTATGTGGGTATTAAAGCTTCCCAGTTTTCATTCTCGCGGTTGCAAAAAGCCGATCCGGTTCTGGGTGTTGAAATGGCCAGTACCGGCGAAGTAGGCTGTATAGGCGAAAACTATTATGAAGCATTATTGAAGGCTATGCTTTCGGTCGGATATCGGATTCCTGAAAAGAATATCCTTTTTTCATCCGGCGATTCACGCTCCAAAATAGAGCTGCTGAACAGTGCCAGGATGCTGGTTGAGCGTGGTTATAATCTTTTTGCAACTCATGGCTCTGCAAAGTTTCTTACAGATAATGAAGTTCCTGTTACCGCATTATACTGGCCCGATGAAGCTGAATCTCCCAATACACTCGAATATCTGAAAAGCCGAAAAATTGATCTTGTAATCAATATCCCGAAAAACCTTTCGAAAACGGAGCTTTATAACGATTATGAAATCCGTAGGGCAGCCGTTGATTTCAATATACCTCTGATAACCAATGCCAGGCTGGCAAGTGCATTTATTTATGCCATATGCAAGTTGCAGCCGGAGGATATTGCGATACTGAGCTGGGATGAGTATTGATGGGATTGATGGGATTGATGGGATTGATGGGATTGAAGGGATTGATGGGATTGATGGGATTGATGGGATTAAAGAGTTTAACCCATATCAATTGTCGGTGCTCCCGCTCGGATATTATTGATTTATTTTAAGGCTTTATGATGATGTACACGCGCTAAAAGCGCAAGCAAGCTGAGGTTATTATTTTTCATTTTCTAACATGTATATTTTTGAATTATATCTGAATCCTATTATCCCTATGCTTTTGTTATAAAAAATATCATGCCCTAATTTATCTGAATAAACATTATAGAAGTTTTTATTCAATAAAGTCAAGGTGTCATTGAATAAATAAGATTCAATATCAAATTGATTAGCCTCTTTACCTCTATTATTAGATATTAGTGTGAAAGATTTATCATTCAAATTGTTATATGAATTCCCAATAATACAATAAACTGATTCGACCCAATTGGTATCAATTTGATTTATTAACGGGACACGTATTCTAAAATGTGCCACCAGCAATATTTTAATAGAATCATTTTTAAAATAAATTTCTTGATTCTCTACTGTCATTGAATTATATGTTGCATCAATTAGTTCATTTGAACACGGTGTATCTACCACCATATCAAAGTTTTCAATTACTTTTCCTTTTTCGCTCTGTAAAAATATGAACTGTCCATCAGCACTCTTAAATTTTAATACTACTGTTTCATTCTGTAAATATGGAATAAAATTAGTAGTTGAGATCGAAAGTTTTGCCTGTCCAATGTTTTTACCTGGTGGGCAATTTCTACAAGAATAAATTAGGGTTAATGAAGTTAAAAGGGAAATCAGATTCCAAACAATTCTTTTCATATTATTTTCCTTTAGCAATATTCAATATTCATAGGATAAAAATCATATTTTTCTATATTATTAATGTTCGCACTTTTGACTGATATTTTGCATGGTCCTAGACTTTCCTGCACGACCATTTAGTGAATCAGGGTAATCATTTACTGTTAGCTACAACAAATATAGTTTTATTCACCATACTAATCTGTGCATATCTGTCTTTTTATTCAAATTAAAAACAAAAGCTGGGCCCAGCGACGCTCCCGAGCGAATCCTTTCGCGTGGTTTTATAAATTCACTACCATACTATTATTCAGTAATCCTTTTTAGCTACTAAAGTCCCGGCTCCTTGTTCGCATTGCAAATTTAATTATTATCATTTAACCACGCGAAAGGATTCGCGCGGGAGCGGGGTCTTTGCGAAATTCAATAAATTTTTTCAAATCAATATGTCGTATGTCTTTTGGAAGTGAAATATCGACAACAGTTTTTGCAGAGTGTAAGAAATTTTCCTTTTGTGGATTTTTGGCTCTTAAATAATTTGAAAGTTGGTCGTACTTTTTTGAATCCGTTATTGGATTAGCAACTTTTTCAAATGCAATTTCTTCAGCAAGGAAAGTCATATAGAGTTGGGCAAGTTCCTTTGATGTTAGTATTCCTCTCGGTGATTCTATACCAAGTCCTTTTTTTAAGCATTCTGATTTGAATGTAGTGTTAAATTTTTCTTCGTACAACTCAAACAACCAATTATTCGGGTCTTTCCAAGTTCTATTTATGTTAACTACTCCTAGTATGTCCATAAACTGCTCTGGATGAGATTCTATATATTCTATTTCCTTTAATGCCTTTGTTGCTGCATTATCTCCTTGCCACCATTTAGGTTCGAGAATATTCACTAAATCAGTTTCGTTTTCAATACTTCTAAAATCAGATGAAAGCGTTCCTTTTCCCCTTTCAGGAATTATAGGTGAAAATTGGTCTACATAGATTAAGGCATATTTTAGCCAATCAATATCTTTTGGTTCGAAACTAGGATAGTATATCAATTTTTCCATTTGTGTATGTCTATCTTAAGGTTGCCCATAACGGTTTGCAGCTACAAGAAGTTGGCGATTTCGAAGCACTAAACTGTCTACCACCACAAAACTTGATACGAAGCACAAAGTTTCATTTAACCACTGAACCGCCAATTTCTTGTAGGTGCTGTTATATGCCGTTTTTCTTGTCATTTCGTTATTGCGGTTATTAAATAGTTCTGCATAATTTTGTCAACTTGCTTTTCACCATAAGGCGTATTATATGCGGTCGAAGTAATCACAATTACAATAGGCTGGTCTTTGAATATGAAAATTCTATTACCACCATTACCGCTTGAATAATAAACTTCATAATCCACGCCATTTACTTTGTAAGTTTTATTCCAAAACAAATAACCATAATATTCGTCTTCTGATATTGTCATTTGGTGTGATAAACTTTTTGCTATCCACTCTTTTGACAAAATTTGTTCGCCATTCCAAGTACCTTGATTCTTATATAACTGTCCATATTTCGCAAAGTCCAGTGAACGCAATTGTACGCTACCTGCTGTATTCGCTACTTTTTGTGGCGTGAACTGCCATTTATATTTTGTAATACCTAACGGTTGAAACAATTTTTCGCTGGAATATTTCTCTAAACCACTTGGTACTGATTTATGAATAATGTCGCCAAGGAGTACAACACCTGCTGTAAAATAATCCCATTGTTTGTTTACTACTTTTGACTTGTCAATAGGAAGATTTAATGTAAAGTCAACCCAATTTTTAGTAGGATACATATTTTCTTCATTCCCTGCTGATTCCGAATTCATATCAGAACCGTCAAAAGTTGAACTCATTGTGAGCAAATCTTTTAAACTAATACTATCTTTTGCAGTGGAGTAATTTTGAAAAGCATTTAGTTTGTAAAACTCATTCAAGGTTTGTGTTTCACTTTTTATGTATTTGTCTTTTATTGCAATTCCTAAAAGTGTTGAGGCAAATGATTTTCCAACAGACCTGGTGTCGTGAAGCGTCTTTCTGTTTGCTCCATTAAAATACTCTTCAAGTAATAGTTTGCCATCTTTTAATATTACAACACTTGTAATATTTTTATAGGTTTGGGTTGCAATTTTTCGGTTGAGGTCTTCAATTTTTGCCGTATCAATTTTACTTGTTGAAATCTGCAAGTCTTTAAGGGACTTTATATTTTGAATTTTTACAAGTTGTTCATTGAATTTTATTTCTGGAACTAAAATTTTCAATTGTCCTTCGGCAATTATGCTCCCTGTGAGAATTTCATTCAGTTTTAGATATGGTCTGATTTCAATTTTAAGAAGATGCTCTCTATTTGTAAATGCGTCTTGTCCGCCATTGGAATAAAATCTATTCCAAAGAAATCTTCCCCAAGAGTCTTCGTTAGTAGAACTTATTAATGGAACTCTAAAAATGGTTCTTTGATTTTTGCCTTCAGCACTTCCTGCTCCAACATTTAGATTTTCAACATAAACTTTCTTATTGTCAACGAAGAAAGTAAATTGATAATTTCCACTTTTAGTGAGTTCGTCTGCTGTTAATTGTGGTGCAAGTAAGTGAAGATAATTTGTCAACGAGTTGCCCAAAAATACTCTTATGCTTAAGTCTGATTTTTCTTTAAGTTCAAAGATCGTTAGAAAGTCTCCCTGTGTAAAGGTTTCAATAGGAATTACTTTACCCATAAAAGCAATTTTTCCAATGTTTGCTTTATGAATTGAATAAGTTATACTGTCGTATTTTACAAATTCGGTTGTCTGTCCAAACAGCTTAATTGTTGTTGATATAATTGTTACTATTAATATTAGTTTTTTAATCATTATTTCTGTTTGATAATTTTTAGTAAGGTCGTTTTTTTAAAATGGCATATAACGGTTAGGCTATGAATAGTGGCGGATTGCGTGGTTGTCCGCTGTCAACCAACACGAATGCCGGTGCGGGCGACAAAACTCCCAATTAAGTATGTAACCCGCAATTATTTATAGCCTTTGTGTGTGCCCTGCATGAGCAGCGCACACCCACTCCCATGCATTGAAAAAGAATCAAAAATACAACTATTATTTTTCAAAGCCAAAGAGTGGGTGAA
>JBBSDG010000080.1:0-13662 GCA_038249635.1 Bacteroidales bacterium
CCAACTGCGCCACACCCCGGGAAATGAGAGTGCAAAAGTAGGAATTTTCTTTTCAATTTTCAATGAAAAGAAATATTCGTTGCGGTATTTTTAAATCCCGTTCGAATACTCATTGTGCTCTTCGCCGTCCTTCAGAAATGAGTACTGATAATCCATTGGGATAATATCCAGATAATCCTGTATGGATGCTTTTGAAAGACACGCATCAATAATCACTCTGCCCATATCCGACAGGCCCGGCTTGTTGTATTTGCTTAGCTGCGTACTGAAGAAATCAAATAAAATATCTGCCCCTTTATCATAACCTTCAATTCCGACTTCGGGCTGTTTGTAAACTTTAAGGAATCGCGAAGGGATTTTAGCGCCTTCGATGGTAAGGTAATTCAACTCGTAACCCAGCAATGGCGAACGCGCAGGCTGGTACTGATCAGTACGCAGTTTGGCATTTCCACGACGGGTAAGGTATTCGCGCATTAGGAGTTGTGGCTTAAATCCGACTTTCCAAACGCCAATATGTTGATTTGGTGTAAGCGTGTAACGTGTACGTGGCGTTTTAATGATCTGTCCGAGCAGCATATCTGCATGAGGAATAAGCTCGCCGGTGGCAAAAGGCCAGTACGAACCTACGCCTTCACTTTCCATGTTGCCGGTGCTGATAATGCTTGGATTCGCATATCCGCGGGGAGCAACCAGCCTCCACAACCAGGCCAGAGCCGGAGGAAGAATATGAAACAACCCGATGATTCCATAGGATGGATCTTCCAATGAACTCGGCGGTGTGCGTACACCAAAACTCCTTACATCAACAGAAACCGGTCCATTCACTATTCCGGGTACTATTTCGCGGGGAACTATGATACGTGGGTTTGCACATTTTTTACCGGGCGCATCTTCCACGTGATCCCATATCAGGGCAGTACATTCGGGTTTGGTTTCAATGTTCAGGAAAAGCAGCGGTTTTTTAACTTTTATCGACAGTTTCTCCAGGAAAGGATCATCGCCATAGTCGTTTACGCCGTCAACGCGGATAAACCAGGAATTTTCGCCGTCAAGGATCACCAGTTTACCGTTATTTTTCTGGATGGATGGATGGCACATCGCCATATCATCGGCCACAGGCGACAAAGTGCAAAACAGAGGGATAGAAATAAGGCGCTGTTCGTGAGTAATTATATTTTCGCCTATAAGTACCTGGCCGGTCTGGTCGCGGACTATCTGGCTGAGCAACTCACTTTTGCCCCCGCCGCTGGCACCTTCGTGCATAAAAGTAGTTACGTTGTCGTACGGACTTGCAACCTGTACAGCCGAGCAGTGTGCTGTTATCCAGCCTTCTTTTTCGCCTTTATCGAGCAAAACTCCGTACAATCCTTTTTTTGCACTGGGACCCGGATACAGGTTATAACTATATACTTCATGAACTTTTTCGGTCCGGTTATGAACCACAATCTGTTTTCCGTCGAAATGGGTATGCCTGAACGTAGGAGCTACCAGCAAAGCACTTTCAATAAGGAAGTTTTCGGGCAGGTCGTCAACTGCTTTCATTTGCTGAAGCATGGCAAGTGCCAGAGCAAAAAATGCAGCATTTGCAGGTGCAATTGCCACACCTCCGGCACCGATTCCTTCGCGGCCGGCAAAATAAAAGAAAACTGCCAGGTCCTGCTGCTTCAGCCACTCGTAAGTTTCATTCTGTAAAATGCTGAATTCATACCCGAACTTATCAATGAATCTGGTTTTGTCAGTCGGTTTAGTGTCAGCAATTACCATGGTTTGGGGATCACGACGACGCATATAAGGTTCAAGGAAATTTGCCGAAACCCCGTTTTTTACTTTATGGACAATAGCTTCGGTAACAATTCCTTTACCGGGAATATCATAGGTTACTTCAAATATATTATTCTCGCTGTTTCCAAGCGCGGCAATAGCAAGTTCATCCGTTGTCGAAAATACGGTGTAACTCTTGCACTCATTAAGAAGCTGAACTATATTTTCGGGAAGATGGATATTTTTACTATCAAGTGTGTTTAGGAATTCCTTCATTTGTCAAATTAAATTAAAGTATATTTTGCATTTATTCAAGTGCAAAGATACTTACAATTTTTTACAACCACAGAATGAGGTATGAGCCGGATAGCTTAATAACAGTGTAAAATATTGGTAATCAGTGGTGGCTATAGCGTATTTTATTCTTTTTCAATCCGATTGAGCAGCCTTATCAACCAGATCTTATTTTTCGAGATTTACTTTAATTTTAAAATGTTGGTTAGCATTTATTATAAAAATAATGATAAACGTGATATGCAATCCTGCTTTATTCATATTTCCCCAATCCAGGGAATCAAAAAATTTGAGCTAGAAACCACGATCAAAAGTGTTGAGAATAATATTGCTACAATTTTATTAACCTTAAAATTCCTGGTTACCTTCTTTAGTATGATTTCCACAGAACTTATTTCTTCCCCGGATATGCCGGTAATTGTATCCGAATTTAGAGATCAATGTTTGATTCGTTTTAAAATCAGATCTTTGATTTCAAACTTATTCCATCTGTATTTAAGGCAATTTAATTATAGCGATTACTCAATATATGCCTGTTCATATTGTTTTAACTGCTTATCCCCCTTAAACAAGTGAACCACATAGGCACATAAAATACATAAAAATTCACATAGAAAAGATTGTGGTTATTCTTTTCAGATTGTGAAAAACTATGTGAAATCTATGTTCATATGTTGCTATATGGTTCATTTTAATTGATTTATAGGAAATAAGAAATACTGAGAATTTTCCTCCTATGTGAATAAATCAGTCATGTTTATGCCTCTTTTTTGCAAAAAAACCATCAACTTGTTTTAAGCAGATAAGCAGTTTGTTTTATATAAATGAAATCAGAAAACTATTCCGTGCCAGCCTTTAAATTTAACGGCATCGAAATCCAGAAAGTAGCTCCTGCGCCAGGTTCGCTTTCGGCCCATAACCTGCCGTTTAAAAAGGTAGTAAATTTCTGAGCCACTGTAAGTCCAAGACCTAATCCGCCATATTGCCTGATTGGAGTTTCATCAACCTGCCTGAATTGTGAAAACATCAGATTGAGCTTATCTTTTGAGAAACCTATTCCTTCGTCCTTAACATAAAAATCGATAATGTTATTTTCGCTGAAAGTATAGCCTATTTCTACCATTCCTTCGTCCGAATATTTTAAAGCATTGTAAACCAAATGATTTAGAGCCCTTCTTAACTTATAGCCATCCGTTTGTATGCAAAAGTCAGTAGCTTTATTTGCCTTGTTTACCCTAACCATTATATTCTCTTTACCCACATTTGCTTTTTCGAGGTTTATCCAGGTTTGAAGCGAATTGAGCATATCATTTACATTAACCGGTTCAATTTCAATTCCTGTAACTCCCGATTCGAACTGTGAAATATCAAAAATATCGTTGATAATTTCCAGCAATGAGTCAACGTTACGGTTAATGATATTGGCATAGGTAACTTTGTCGTTTTCAGGCATCAAAGGGTTTGATATCAGCCCTGCAAAACCCATAATGGCGTGTAAGGGAGTACGCAATTCGTGCGACATATTACAAAGGAAGGCAGATTTCAGCCTGTCGGATTCGCCGGCTTTAAACCGAAAGAGTTGCAATTCCTCCTTCACCCTTTCGATTTCATCAAACAGTTGTTCATTTTCTTCAACACTGGCTGCATGGCTCTTCTGAAGTACAGTCAGTTTCTGTTTTGAGCGCGAAAATGCTACAAACAGAATTATGCTTAAAACTGCAAGAATAATGATCACAATTATTACGGCTATATTCATTATATAAATTCGAATTTGATCAGCGTAAAGGTCGTGAAAATTTTTTTAAAAGCAAACAATATGTAAAGTGCTGTCAATTGCAATTTGAAATGCAATAATTATGGCGTTATGCGATGAATTCCGGTTGGATATTCCTGCATAATAATTTCGATAAGGGTGTCATAATCAGACTGGCGGGCTACAAAATCAAGCTTATTGGTATCGATTAGCAACACTCTGAGTCCTTGCTGCTGTTTGATATAATCAAGATATCCTTCCTGTATGCGCTGCAGATAATCATCTTCAATTTTTTGCTCATATACGCGCCCACGATTGCGGATATTGGTTTGAAGGCGGCTTATATCCAGGTAAAGATAAACCAGCAGATCGGGTTTGGGCAGTGCATTTTCGATAATTGAAAAAAGGCGTTTGTATAGGTTAAACTCTTCACCATTAAGTGTTTTCTTTGCAAAAATCAGCGATTTAAGGATGAAATAATCAGCAATGGTTATGGGGTGAAACATATCCTGAACGGCAAGCTGGTTCTTCAGTTGCTGAAACCGGTCAGCAAGAAATGATAACTCCAGCGGGAACGCGTAACGGGTTGGATCTTCGTAAAACTTCGGCAGGAAGGAGTTGTCCTCAAACTGTTCCAAAATAAGCCGGGTGCTGAATTGCTGCGATAAACGGGTAGCCAGGGTTGTTTTTCCGGCTCCGATATTGCCTTCAATTGCTATGTAATTGTAGGGTACAGTCATATCTGAAATTTCAGCTCAGTTATATTGATTTAATAATAAGGTAAAATTCGCTTTTTCAACTGCTGTAGTAACCTGGCTGGTATCTTTCAACTGTTGCAGCAATTCGGAAACAGGAGAAAGCAAAACCGGGTGAATTAAATGCGGGGCAACAGCGGCGAGAGGTTCGAGTACAAATTTACGTTTATGAAGCAAGGGATGCGGTATAACCAGGCTCTTTTCATTCAACTGAATTTCGTCGTAAAACAATATATCAATATCAATGATCCTGCTGGAATACTCAGTCCCGGATCTTTTCCGCCCCAGTGTATTTTCGATTTCCAGTATTTTTTTCAGAACCTGGCGAGGGGCGAGTTCAGTTACCACCACAAGAACCTGGTTATAAAATGCAGTTTCTGCGTTAAATCCCCATGGCTCCGATTCAACAACAGGCGAATAGTCAACAACCTTACCAATCACACTATCAATTAGTTTCGCAGCCTGAACTAACGAATTTAACCGGTCGCCCTGGTTACTGCCTGTCGAAAAATAAACCTTTGCCATGTATAATCTCTTCGGACCAAAGGTACAATTTGAGTTTATATCACATCATAGAATCTGAACAGAAGTTTTTAACAGTTTTTGAGATAATGGGAAATAGTTAACGGGAGATTTAAAATGTTACAGGGTTCCAGGGTTTCAAAGTTTCAGGGTATCAATGTTTCAGAATTAAAGAACCCTGAGCGAAGCCGAAGGGCAGGGTTTTCAAAGTTTCAATGTTTCCGACTTTCAATGTTTTCGCCCAAATCATGTTTATCATTCGTAAATCGCACATCCACCTTCGTAAATTGTGCTACATTCCAGCAATTTCTGTAACTTCGTGCTTTAATAGCCGTCATACAGTCTTAATCCTAATCTTTATAAAATGAAACAATTTTTCAAGTTCACTTTTGCTTCCATGCTTGGTTTCCTGCTTGCTGGATTCCTGCTGTTCATTATTTTTGTCGGTATTATCGTTTCCGCCGTTTCAATGGGCAGTAAAGAAACCGTGGTAGTACCCGAAAAAACAATTCTCATGCTTACGCTTGATCAGCAGATCAGCGAGCGTTCATCGGATAATCCGCTGGCACATTTTAACTTCAGCAGGCCCGATATGTCAACGAATCTTGGGCTGAATGATATTGTGAAAAATATTGGCAAAGGAGCTGCTGACTCAAAAGTAAAAGGGATTTACCTTGAGCTTACTGATGTCCCGGCCGGTCAAGCTACCATTGAAGAGATCAGGAATGCATTGATCGAATTTAAGAAATCAGGTAAATTTATTGTAGCCTATTCCGAGGAGTTCACTCAAAAATCCTATTACCTGGCATCGGTTGCCGACAAAATTTATATCAATCCGGCCGGCGGAATGCAATTTAAGGGCATGTCGGGACAGGTGATGTTTTTCAAGGGATTGCTGGATAAAATTGATGTTGAGGTTCAGGTAATCCGCCATGGAAAATTTAAAAGTGCTGTGGAGCCTTTTTTGTACGATAAAATGAGTGAACCCAGCAAAGTGCAAACGCTGTCATTCATTTCGGGCATGTGGAATCATATGCTTAGCGGCATTTCGGCCAGCCGTAAAATTCCGGTTGCAGATCTTAACGCCATGGCTGATGAATATAAAATACAAACGCCCCAGGATGCCGTTAACCTTAAAATGGTTGATAAGTTAATGTATAAGGACGAAGTTTATGACGAATTGAAGACTCGTTTGGATGTAAAAACTATTAAAGATTTGAAGTTCATGAAAATAGGCAAGTATGCCAAAGCTGATGCATCCGAAGAAAAATCGTCGGATAACAAGATTGCCGTCATTTATGCAAGTGGCGATATTGTGAGTGGCGAGGGTGATGAAGAATCAATAGGTTCGGAACGGATCTCGAAAGCCATTCGCAAAGCCCGGCTCGACGATAAAGTTAAAGCAGTTGTGTTAAGAGTAAATTCGCCCGGAGGCAGTGCCCTGGCATCGGATATTATATGGCGCGAGATGTTGCTAACTAAAAAGATAAAACCAGTGGTTGTTTCAATGGGTGATGTTGCCGCGTCGGGCGGGTATTACATCGCTTGTGCCGCCGATAAGATTTTTGCCTATCCGAATACTATCACCGGATCAATCGGAGTTTTCGGTCTCATTCCTAACATGAAAGGACTGTTAAATAAAAACCTTGGAATTACTTTCGACGGGGTAAAAACCAATCCCTATGCTGATTTTATTCCCGTAACACGCCCTCTCAACGATGCTGAAAAGGCAATTATGACCCGCGAAATTGAAAGTATTTACAGCACTTTTACTACTCATGTTTCCGAAGGCCGAAAAATGACGGTGGCGCAGATCGACAGTATTGGTCAGGGGCGCGTGTGGAGCGGAGTGGATGCAAAACGCATTGGGCTGGTTGATGAATTCGGTGGATTGAACGATGCCATAAAAGAAGCGGCAAAACTTGCTAAGCTGAAAGATTACCGCACCATGGATCTGCCCGAGCAGAAAGATACTTTCCAGCAATTGATGGAAGCTTTTTCGGGCGACAATACATCCGTTTTTATGAAAAAGGAACTTGGTGCAGCCTACCCGTATTTTCATTACCTCAGCCGGATGAGCCGTATGCAGGGAGTGCAGGCGCTTATGCCATATGATTTCGATATTAAATAATGAGATTTTTGACGTAAATTAAAAAGGCGATTCCTAACCGGAACCGCCTTTTTTTTCTTATTTCTTACAACTTATTTCTTACAACTTTAATGCATAATTTTAAAAACCAGTTCCCGCAACAACTCGCCCTGGTCGGTCGAATAATTATCAATTCCCAAGGCCCTGACATTGCATTCACGAAGCCAGCCAATAATATCCTGCACTTTCTTAGCATTGTAATTGCGGTATGCATCCAGATAATCCTGCTTGTTATAAGGCGTAAGTTTGGCTTTACTCAGTATGGAAGCTTCCGATTTATCGGGCAGGGAATGTATAAGCAATACTTTGCTGAAAAAGCTAAAAACCATGGGTATCGTCTTGAAAAGAGAATTCTCGCCTGGATTTAGAGCGAAATGATTGGCGATCTGGTTGGCTTTTACTACATTTTTTTTTGCCAGGGCACGCTGAAATTCAAAAATATTATAATCCTTACTTACCCCGATATACTTTTCAATTTCATTTTCAGTAATCATCCTGGTTTTTGGTATGTTAATAAACAACTTACCAAGTTCATTATTGATCTTTTCCAGGTTATTGCCAAGGTATTCAACCAGCATATTTGCGGCCTTGTCCGAAATTGTATAGCCGCTATTTTTTACCTGGGTTGTGATCCAGGCGGGCATTTCATTGTCGTATTTTCGTTTCGATTCAATAGTAACAGCTTGTTTGGATGCAACTAAAGCTTTCACCAGTTTGGCCGGCGGCACTTTATACTTATGACAGATTACAAGGATGGTGGATGGCTGAAGATGATTGATGTATGAAAGTAAAAGACCGAGGTTTTCTTCTTTCTTCAGATCCATATCCTGAGCTTCACGCAGCACAACTAGCTGCCTTTCGCCTATCATAGGGAATTGTTTGCAGCTATTTACCACCTGGGCTGCCGATGAGTCGCGGCCATACAATATCACCTGGTTAAACTCCTTTTCAATGTCATTCAGCACATGCTCAGTAAGGTAATCCGACAATTCGTCAATATAATACGGCTCTTCTCCATAAAAGAGGTATAAATTGACAAATTCCCTTTTCTGGAAATCTTTAACTAACTGAAAATAGGTTGATGTCATTGTTCCGAATGCAATGTAAAAGGTTGGTACGTTTATTAAAATTGAAGATGTTTAACTGTTACGCGTTTCTCAATAAGCTGTTTGAGCGATTCAATCCCGATCTTAACATGTTCTTCCATATAATTTTCGGTAACAATTTTATCACTCTGTTCGGTTTTAACACCGCTCGAAATCATAGGTTGATCGGAAACAAGCAGCAATGCCCCGGTAGGAATGGAATTTGCAAATCCTACGATAAAAATAGTTGCAGTTTCGAGGTCAATACCCATAGCCCTTGTTTTCTGTAGATACTGCTTAAATTCATCATCATGTTCCCAAACCCTGCGGTTAGTTGTGTAAACTGAACCGGTATAATAATCGAGTCCCATTTCACGTATGGTGGTGGATATAGCTTTTTGCAGGCTAAATGCAGGAAGAGCTGGAATTTCGGGTGGGAAATAGTCGTCGGATGTTCCTTCTCCTCTAATGGCAGCAATAGGCAGGATATAGTCGCCTAAAGCATTAATATGTTTAAGTCCGCCACATTTGCCAAGGAAAAGACATGCTTTGGGGTTAATTGCACTTATCAGATCCATAACCGTAGCTGCATTTGCACTCCCCATTCCAAACCTGATCATGGTGATATTGCCGGAAGTAGCGCTGGGCATCGACCGATCTCTTCCTTGTATTTCAACATTATTGAGTCGGGCAAAGGTTTCGAGATAGGCTCCGAAATTCACTAGCAGAATATATTCGCCGAATGCTTCGATGGGTGTTCCTGTGTAACGGGGAAGCCAGTTTTCAACTATTTCTTTCTTAGTTCTCATAGGTTGGTCTGTTGATATTTGCTATTGATGGCAAATTTAGAATTTTTAAGCATCTTTGCAGTGATTTCGGCTAAGTTTTTCCGGAATGTTGAAAAAATGCAGCAATTAAACTTCCCTCATTTCGAATTCAAACTCCGGAACCTCAATAACCGGCAGGAAATATTCGATATAGTGCGTCATAAATATGTGAGCCTCACACCCGAAGAGTGGGTGCGTCAGCATTTAATTTCCTATCTCACTCAAGTAAAAGGGTACCCGGTTTCGGTGATTGGTGTCGAAAAGCAATTGATGCTCAACAAGATGACAAAACGTTTCGATTTGGTTGTTTTTAAACGTAATGGATCGCCTCTGGTGTTGGTCGAATGCAAGGCTCCCGGCGTTGAAATTACTGAAAAAACTTTCGATCAGGCCGCCCGGTATAATATGCTTTTGCAGGCTGAATATTTCCTGATTACCAATGGCCTGGAGCATTATTCGTGCCGCATTGATTACCAAAATAAGCAATACATATTTACTGAAGATATTCCTAATTTCGATGAGCTGGCGGGCTTAAACTCCAGGTAACGCATAATTAGTGTCAATTTGGAAACGTATCATTTTTAAGTAAAAATGTGCATTTTATGTAATTTTGGGTTTGTAATGCAAAACTCAATCTTCTGCGTGGGGACTTTCCCCCGCGGGGATTAAGGGGTGCGCGTGGGCAAAACTCATTTTAAACTCGTTTTCTTATTCGCATTAATTTTAAAATTTCTCGGGTACGCCTGCCATTTACCAGGCATAAAAAAAGCCGGAATTACCGGCTTTTAATTCTGCTATCAGATATTCTATTGACACTTTAATTCCTTTTTTTTGCCATTGGCAAATGTAACAAAAGAGCCATATGCAGATTTTTTGTAATTTGAACATGCATTTCCTATATCATTCTTTCCTTCGTAAGCCTTGGCAATTTCGCAATAGAAACGCGCCATTTTAACGGAGGTTTGATCTTCCATGGCAAGGCCTGCATTTGCAGCTTCAATGGCTTCATCGTATTTTTTCAGGTTATTGTTGGATAAGGCAAGCACGTAATACATATCTTTTGTTTTAAAATCATAGGTAAGAGCGCTGTTGAGTTTTGTTACAGCATCGGAATAGGATTTCTTGTTATATGCCGCAATGCCTTCCGAGTTTAAACTTGCGCCGACCATATTTTTTGCAGCCTGGATTGTTACTGTATCATTTGTTTTGGTTGCAGCAGCAATTGCCAGATCCATATTTTCCTGCATTTTAGCATTGTCAGCTTTTTTCTTGTAAATCTGGCCTTTTGCATAATATGCCTTGCTGTATCCAGGGTCTAATTGAATCGTCTTGTCGAAAGCCGCAAGAGCATCGTCATATTTTGAAACTTTAATAAGCTCGTTTCCTTGGTTAGCATACAATTTCACCAAAATATCCTCGGATTTTTCTTTTATATTAGCTTCTGAATATTCAACTGCCATTTTGTGGCTTTTTTCAAAAGCTGCTGTGGCAAGGTCATATTTTTTATCCCTCAGCAGATTATTTCCTACATTATATTGGAATATTGGCAATACAGAGGTAGCTTTCATTTTAAGCGTATCTGCTTCACTCCCAACTGTGGTACACATTTTTACTACATCCTGCATCTTAATAACTGCAGTTGCCATATCTGTTTTCGATAGTTCAAGTGCTGCATTAAAAGCCACAATGGCGTCATCTTTGGTTTGTGCCTGCAGGTATTTTACATTAAAAGTGGTAAGAATGGTTACGGCAAAAGCCAGGATCAGCGTCTTCTTCATAATTTTGGGGGTTTTGTTAATAATTTCGACTAAAGATTCATTTGCAAATATACATAATTATACATTTATAACAAATCTACTTGAAGTAATGAAATACCAATAATTGTTCCAATCTGCATACAGTGTAGATTACAGGCTGGAAAATTAAATGAAATTCAGTGAAACACTGATTGACAATATTATACATATGAGTGTTTCTATATGCTTCCTAAAAAATTAACTGGTGTATTGATCAGTATATATAGTGTTCGTGTGATAGCATTGAAAATATTATCCTTTTCACATGCCGAATAAAAAGGGTTTCAGTGAGCTGAGTTTTAGAATTCCGAGGATATAGCTTGAAATGTCTTACATTTGCATCTCACTTCTGGAATCAGATTAGTTATTTGTGTTTGGTTATCAGGTGAATAAAAAACATTTTTAAGTAAACCTGAATTTCCCTGACCATAAGTCGGCCCTAACATCGGAGCCTCAACCATTGGAAAGCGGGAATGCCAAAATAGCGTAAATCCTTTGGAATGTATTCTTAACCAGGTTGATCCTCAGTTTGAAACCAGTCAGGGATTGAATTACAGACTTTCCGTTCTGCTCTGCCAGGATGGATTTTCTTTTTTAGTTACCCATGCTGATTCTCAGAAGGTACTCAAGCTGTCGTCCTATAAACTGGATCATGCCGGTAACCATCCTGATGAAACAAACGGCTGGCCCATAAGCGGTACTGATTATTTTGACGAACTGAAAAAAGTAGATTGTACTCTGATGGCATGGCAGCGGGTAGATATTGCTGTGGCCTCTCAAAAGATTACCATTGCCCCTCATTCGTTTATGGAAAACGGTAATGATTTGAATATTATTTCAGCAGCCTACACTATTAAACCTGCTGAGCATATCCTTACCGAAGCGGTTTTTGATCGGGGTCCGGTTACGGCTATACTGGTTCCGCGGTATGTTATTGAAAATTGTTCGGTTATTTTTCCTGATGCATTTTTGCGAAATTCTGCCGCCATTCTTGTGAAAGGTGTTCTGCGAAAGTATTCGCAATTAACTGCACGTCAGGTATTTATTTCTATTCATCATGGCTTTTTTGAGATAACGGTCATTCATGGATTACGTCTGCATTATCTGAATGCTTTCAGGTATTTGTCGCCTTCGGATGTGCTTTATTATGTGATTTTTGTTCTGGAGCAGCTTTGTTTTGTTCCATCGGAGGAAAAAGTTACCCTGATGGGCGATATTTCAGCTAATTCAACTATTTTCTTACAGTTGAAAATGTATTGCGGATCGTTAAATTTTATCGCGAAACCCGTGGAACTCGAATATGGCGAAGCGTTTGCTGAAGTGGCCATGCACAAATATTTTACGCTACTTAATATACCGATATGCGAATAATAAGCGGAAGTCACAAAGGCAGGATACTTCGGCCGCCCGAAGGTTTACCGGTTAGGCCAACAACCGATATGGCCAAGGAAAGCTTGTTCAACATCCTGAATAATTATATTGATTTTGAGGAAATCAGAGTTCTTGATCTTTTTGCAGGAACAGGGAATATTTCGCTGGAGTTTGCTTCGCGAGGTGCAAAATCGGTTTTAAGTGTGGATTTGAACATTAAATGCACCGACTACATTTCGAAAATGATTGCCGAATTTAAATTTACAAATTCAACCGTGATCCGGGCTAATGTATTGGCAATGCTTGCAAGACCTTCAGGCAGCTACGATGTAATTTTTGCCGATCCGCCCTACGATCTCGAAAACCGCGAAAAAGTTCCGGAACTTATTTTTGAAAATAAATGGCTTGCTGAGCACGGTTGGTTGGTGATGGAACATGATAAGCGCATCAGTTTTAAAGACCATCTGTTATTTTATGATGAACGTCGCTATGGCAAAATCCATTTTTCATTTTTCCATGAAACGTTGCCCGAAGTTGAAGAATCACAGGATTAAATAGAAATAACCTCCGGGATAAACTGTTCGATATTGCCACCGTGTTTGTGTACTTCACGAACGATGGATGATGTAACCATCACATATTCAGGCAATGCCAGCATAAAAACAGTTTCAATTTCAGGTACAAGTTTTAGGTTTACCTGTGCCACGCTGCGTTCAAATTCGAAATCGGCCGAAGTGCGTAAGCCCCTTAAAATATAGGAAGCATTCATTTTTGTACAAAAATCAACGGTAAGTCCGAAATAGCTTTCGACACTTACCTGTGGCAGATCACTGAAAGTCTGGTTAAGCCATTCAAGCCTTTTTTCGACCGGGAAATACCCGCTTTTATCTGCGTTTACACCTATTGCCACTATGATTTTATCGAATAAAGGCAAGGCGCGCCGTAATATCGACTCGTGACCACGCGTGATGGGATCGAATGAACCCGGAAAAACTGCGATCTTCATACTTTGGTTTTGTGCAAAGATAAATACATATTTTCAGATTAGTACTCCATTGCAATCCAGGCTAAATATTATTTTGACGTGCTGGGAAAAGAAAACACAAGTTTATATTCTTTTACATTAGTAACCGACAAACTCTTTAAATGAACAAGTCGGTCAACCGAAGCTGACCAACTTGTAACTTTACTGTGTAAACTTCCAATTTATACAGCATGAGCGAAAGTACGAATAAAAATTTAGTCGGTCAGCCAATCTTGACACAAGTTATATCCTTAGTTAACAAAAAAAAGTTCAGTGGATTAGTAAAGAAACATAAATCAGACAGATACTACAAGAAGTTTGATAC
>JBBSDG010000081.1:0-13660 GCA_038249635.1 Bacteroidales bacterium
AAAAAAGGATTCGGTTGTATTGGCAACCAGCGAAGAAGGAGAAGAACTTTATCTGGAGAACGACCTTGTTTACATTTTTGCCGGAGGCGAGCTTCCTACCGAATTCCTTAAGAAAGCGGGGATTAACATTACCAAAAAATTTGGAGATGCAGTGTTGAAACATAGCTAATGGATGATAAAACCGGGAAATTTATGAGAGTTTATGGTGTGGCTGGAGTTTTTTAAATAATTAAGTAGTTCTTCCAACTACAACATTTGAAGTGTTTCGCCTACATCATTTTCATTTATTGCGCTACAGCCCGGCGGTAGTTTTCACTTAACTTTGAACTGTCAGTATTGAAATTAATTAACCGAACAATGCCATTTATAAAGATTAAATGAAACTAAGGAAAATTCAACTCTTCAGTATTATTCTGTTTTCCGTAGTTTTCGGCTTCAACGGGTATTCTCAAATATCACCGGGCGAGCTGTCCAAAGTGCATTCCCACCTCGAAGGAATGACCAATTGCACCAAATGTCACATTTTAGGCGAAAAGGTATCGAATGAAAAATGCCTTGCCTGCCATACTGAATTGAAAGCCCGTATTGATCAGAAGAAGGGATTCCATTCATCGCTTCAGGTGAAAGGCAAGCAGTGCGCCGGTTGCCACAACGATCATCATGGATTGACTTTTCAGATTGTACGTTTCGATAAAGATAAATTTAATCATGAACTATCGGGATACAAGTTAACCGGAGCGCACAGCAGGAAAAAATGTGCCGATTGCCATAAACCGGAATTTATTACAGATAAAAAAATCAAAGCCAAAAAATTTACATACCTCGGGTTAAAAACGGAATGTTTAAACTGCCATGCTGATTATCATCAAAAAACACTTTCAGGCAACTGTGCAGATTGTCATGGGGACGAAAAGTTTAAACCGGCCCTGAAGTTCGACCATCAGAAAGCAAAGTTTAAACTGGCAGGCAAACATGAGCAGGTAGCTTGCGCTGAATGCCATAAAACCACTACCCGCAACGGGCAGAAATTTCAGGAATTCAAAGGTGTTCAGGCTACTAAATGTACCAATTGCCACACAGATCCTCACGACAATAAATTTGGGCAGAATTGCGCCCAGTGTCATAATAATGAATCTTTTACAGCTGTTGGAGGAGTAAAAAACTTTGATCATAACAAGGCTGATTTTAAACTCGAAGGCAAGCATCTTAACGTTTCCTGCACCAAATGTCATAAGGTAAAACTGACAACTCCATTAAACTTCAAACGATGCACCGATTGCCATACCGATTATCACAACAAACAGTTTGCTAAAAACGGGGTTTCTCCCGATTGTGCTACCTGCCATACCGTGAAAGGGTTTATAGACTTTTCGTACACCTTGGAGCAGCACAATGCCAGTGTTTTTCCGTTAAAAGGAGCGCATCAAGCTACACCTTGTTATGCCTGCCATAAGAAACAGGGAAAGTGGAATTTCAAGGAAATAGGTAAAAAGTGTGGCGACTGTCATCAAAATATTCATCAATCTGTGATAACTGACAAATATTATCCGGAAGGTAATTGCGAAGCCTGCCATAATTCAGAAAAGTGGAATGATGTTGTTTTTGATCATAAAAAAACTCAGTTTGAACTCGAGGGTGCGCACACGAAACAAACCTGTCGCGATTGCCATTTTAACAAGGAAAAGGTTGGTCACGCTAATCAGAAATTCGCCGGTTTAGCCAGCAGTTGTACAAACTGCCATAATGACAACCACGCGAAACAATTTGATATTAATGGAGTTACGGATTGTAAAAAATGCCACAATCCTGATTCGTTTATACCTGCCTCAAAATTCGATCATAGCAAAGCTAAATTTGTGCTGGATGGAAAACATCTGAATGTGGCCTGCATTAAATGCCACAATGAAGTAACCGATAAAGGAGCAACTTTTGTTTTGTACAAAATAAACAAATTCAAATGCGAAGACTGTCATCTGTAATCATATTCCTGGTACTATCAGTAGGTCTGTTTGCCCAGAAATCGCCGCATGGCGAGAGTTTCAAAGCCAATTGTGACGATTGCCACAAAACCGATGGCTGGAAAGTTGACCTGTCCAAAATTACGTTCGATCATGACGGAACAAAATTTCCACTCATAGGTCAGCACCGTGAAGTTGGCTGTAAAGATTGCCACACCTCACTTGCATTTGCCAAAGCACAGGCTGAATGTAATTCGTGCCATAAAGATATTCATGAGCAAACAGTTGGAAATGATTGCGCCAGGTGTCATACTCCCAATTCGTGGGTGGTAACAAATATCACCAAATTGCATCAGCAAAGCCGCTTCCCGCTTATTGGTCCTCATACTGTTGCCGATTGTAAGGAATGTCATAAAAATCTTCTTCCAACTAGTCCTTCAACAGGCACGGCTTCGAGGCTGCGTTTTGATCCGCTTGGAGTTGAATGTTACGATTGCCATAAGGAAAATTATACAGCAGCCAACACACCAAACCATGTTCAAAACAACTATTCGAAAAATTGTGAAGAATGTCATAAAATAAATTCCTTTTCCTGGGCCGGAGCCGGTATAAATCATAATTTCTTCCCTTTGGAAGGAGGTCATGCTATTGACTGTAACCGATGTCATACTTCGGGCAGTTATTCGAAAATACCTTCTGAATGTTTTTCTTGCCACCGGTCCGATTATACATCGGTTAAAAGTCCTGATCATGCGGTACTCAATTTCCCGACCACATGCAAAGACTGCCATTCCTTAAATCCGGGATGGAAGCCTGCTGACTTCGCGAACCATGATGCCTCTTTCCCAATTTATTCAGGAAAACATAAGGGTGAATGGAACAGTTGTGCCGATTGCCACACTAATCCTGCAAATTACGCGCAATTCAGTTGTACAACATGCCACGAACACAGTAATAAGACGGATGTTGACAAAAACCATTCAGGTGTAAGTGGCTATAATTACAACAGCACCTCATGTTATGCCTGCCATCCAACCGGCTCAAAAGATGGAAGTTTTGACCACAACAAATCCGGTTTTCCGTTAACCGGAGCACATATTACCACTGCCTGTACCGACTGTCATACAAGCGGATATGCCGGAACATCGAATGTGTGTGCAAGCTGCCATACCAATAACTACAACCAGACCTTGAATCCAAAACACGCGGCAAACAATATTCCGAATGATTGCGCCATTTGTCATACCACCAATCCGGGATGGAAACCTGCTACATTCCCAACGCATAATTCCTATTATGTGCTGGCTGGCGCTCATGTTTCGAAATCCTGCGACGATTGCCACAAGGGGAATTATACCATAACTCCTAACACTTGTGCGGGTTGTCATACAAATGACTTCAACCAGACAACAAAACCAAACCATACTACTTCGCAATTCCCTAAAACCTGCGAGACCTGCCATTCGCAAAGTACCTGGATTCCGTCCACTTTCAATCATACTTCAGTATATCCGCTTACAGGTTCCCACATTACAGTTCCGTGTGCCGATTGTCATAAAACCGGATATGTCAATACCCCGAATACCTGTGCCGGTTGTCATACTACCGATTACAACCAGACAACAAATCCTAACCACACTGTGGCTAAATTTCCAAAAACCTGCGAAACCTGTCATTCGACCAGCGCATGGATTCCTTCAACATTCAATCATACTGCTGTTTATCCGCTCACCGGTGCACACACAACCGTTGCTTGTACCTTGTGTCATGTAACCGGATATGCGAATACTCCAAACACCTGTGTGGGATGTCATCAAAACGACTATAATGCATCGGCTAATCCAAGCCACACTAAAATAGGGATATCAACTGATTGTAAAACATGCCATACCACTAATCCCGGATGGGAACCTGCTCTTTTTCCGACTCATAATACCTATTATGTACTGGCCGGAGCACATGTTTCGAAACCTTGTGCCGATTGCCATAAAGGCAACTATACTACTACTCCGAATACCTGTGCGGGCTGCCATACTAACAACTACAACCAAACCACCAACCCTAATCATGTGGCAGCCCTGTTTCCGAAAACATGCGCCGATTGTCACTCACAAAGTACATGGACTCCGGCAAACTGGAATCACGATGCACAATATTTCCCGATTTACTCAGGTAAGCACAAAGGACAGTGGAACACTTGCGCCGATTGTCATAAAACAGCTTCAAATTATAAATCATTTAGTTGTACTGATTGCCATGAGCATAATGCAACCGATATGAACAGTAAGCATAAGGATGTTAAAGGCTACAGCTATGCCAGCTCAGCCTGCTATTCATGTCATCCCCAAGGTAAGAACTAATCAGCAACAGATAAAGGTATTTTCAGAAGCAAATCACTATAGAATATCACCATGAAACTCTTACTTCCTGTTTGCATCTTGTTATTGTTCGGATTAAGCCTGAAAGGCCAGACACTGAGTGCGACAAAGGAGGGTGCTGTATCGTTTATCACCTCTCAAAGTGTGTATGTAAAGTTTCAATCCACCGATAATATTTCAGTAGGAGATACACTTTTTGTTATTCAGGACACAAAAATGATTCCTGCTATGGTCGTGAAAAACCTGTCAACTATTTCCTGTGTCTGCACTCCTTTATCCGGCAAACAGTTCGCTATAGATGATAGGGTTGTAACGCAATCTAAAATAATCCAATCGAAGCAAACAGCGAAAACTGTAGTTAATCCTATTCCCCTTCAGGTTGCTGCATCTGCCGATACCGTTAAAGTTAAAAAGGAATTGCCGAAGGAGTTGAAACAGAACATCAGCGGACGTATTTCGCTGTCGTCCTATTCAAATTTTTCGAGTGAATCTGATATGTCGCAGCGCATGAGATATACTTTTTCTGTAAATGCGCACAATATAGGAGATTCCAGATTATCAGGCGAAGCTTATATTTCGTTTGCGCATAAAATCAATGAATGGAGTGTGGTCAAAGAAAACATAAATAACGGGTTGAAGATTTACAGCCTGTCGTTCAACTATGCCTTAAACAAGAATAATACAATCTGGATTGGCCGTAAAATAAATCCGAATCTCTCCAATGCCGGAGCTATTGACGGCATTCAATACGAAACGAAATTTAAAACTCTTACTGCCGGTGTTTTTGCAGGTACGCGACCTGATTATATGGACTACAGTTTCAATGCCAGTTTGTTGCAGTATGGCGGGTATCTGAGCCACGAACATTTAAGCACCAATGGTAATATGCAAAGCTCAGTAGCTTTTATTGAACAGAAGAACCATGGCTTTACCGATCGAAGGTTTGCCTATTTCCAACATTCCAATTCACTTCTTACCAATTTATACTTGTTTGGTTCAGTGGAATTCGATTTGTATAAAAAAATAATGAATACCCAGGATAGTAGCTATACCCAGAATAACAAGCCCAGCCTGTCGAACGTTTATGTGTCGTTACGATACAAGATTATCAAGCAATTGTCGTTGACGGTTTCGTATAGTTCGCGGCAAAATATCATCTATTACGAAACTTATAAATCTATTATTGACCAACTGCTTGATATGGCTGCCACACAAGGGTATATGCTGCAGTTGAATTACCGTCCGGCCAAAAATATTTCGATAGGTGCAAATGCAGGTTATCGTTTCAGCAAGCAGGATCTCCGGCCATCAAAAAATCTATACACATACCTCACATACAGTAATGTGCCCTGGTTAAATGCATCGGCAACCATTTCGGCAACATTGATGGAAACGCCATATCTCTCGGGGAGTATATATAGTGCCGGGCTTTCGCGCGATTTGATACCTGGCAAGCTTTATGGCGGTTTGAATTACAGATATGTTCACTATAAATTCGGGAATACGGAAAATCCACTGGTTCAGAATATGGCAGAAATAGATTTAACATGGCGGATTATGAAAAAACTTTCCTGCTCAATCAATTATGAAGGCACCTTCGAAAAGGGAAGAAATTACGACCGTGTATATTTCAATCTGACACAACGGTTTTAGTCGATCACCTGCAAATTTCAAAACCAGGTTTCAACCAATTTATAAACTATTTTTGCCGGCTGCGAACACTATAGGTTTCCCAAATACCTTTGCGCAATTGCCTGTCATTTAAAGGTAACAAAATTTTATGATGAATAATTCTTAAAGAGAATTTTAAAGATAGTATTACGTATGAAAAGATTGTGCCTTTCTGTTTTATTGATTATAATGGTTTCCTCCCGCTTACAGGCTACTGGAAATGATACCATTAGCTATCCGAAACTTAATACGGACTACCTGAAATCCTATTGGTATGATTCTAAAGCTTTCGTTATTTCGCCGGTAAAATGGAAGGGAAAGCAGTGGATTGAATTTGGAGCAGTAACCGCCGCGGGTGTGCTGGCATATACACAAGATGAAAAAATTCAGAACTATTTTGTCAGCCATCAAACACAGTCTGCTGATAATCTCTCAAAATTTGTTTTTGAACCTTTTGGAAGATTTGCACCGGTTATTATTGGTGGTTTATACATAGGAGGGAGACTGGCAAAGGATAACCGGCTTGCCGGAACATCATTAATAGCTGCTAAATCCTTTATTGTTGCATCAGTAAGTGCAGGAATTGTAAAACAACTCACTCACCGCCATCGTCCATTCCAGGATGATCTGGCCAACCACGCGAATTGGGATGGGCCTTTTAGCGACATTCACTATAGTAGTTTCCCCTCAGGTCATTCAACAGCGGCATTCAGTATGGCAACGGTATATGCCCTAGAGTACAGAAGCACAATATGGGTTCCGGTTCTGGCTTATGCACTGGCAACCGGTACCGCGGTTTCGAGGCTTTACGACAACAAACACTGGGCTTCGGATGTGGTTATTGGTTCAGCCCTTGGTTTTGTTACAGGCAGGTTTATGTGGAAACAAAGCCGCAAAGGCAACAACAGGCTTGTTCTTCTCCCGTATGTCGGTTCGGGAACAGCATCACTAACATTTATTGTCAGGCTATCTGAACCATAGTACGAATATGGTTGTTTTAGAATATAACCGGTTCAGGAAATGCTTTTCGTTATATTCTGAATTACAAATAAGTTTTCATGCGTATTATTTTCATTGTTTTAGGTAGTTTAAGTGTGATTATGGCAGCCTTGGGGGTTTTGCTCCCCGGACTCCCGGCAACGCCTTTTTTACTGCTGGCTTCATTTGCTTTTGCGCGCAGCTCGAAAAAAATGCACGACTGGCTCATAAACAACAAAGTGTTTGGCCCTATTTTAAGCGATTTCCTCGATCGGAAAGGCATTCGGCTACACATCAAAATTATATCACTCCTTATGATGTGGGGTATGATGTTTATCTCGGTTTTCTACTTTATTGATAACAACATTGTTAAATATATTGCGGCAAGTGGTGCACTGGTTGGAACGTTCGCCATACTTCGGTTTAAAACAATCAAAGACTGAGTTTGTCAGCTATTATTTATCATTACCGGCATTGCATATAAACTATCAGGCAATTAATACGATGAGAATCAATGTGCATCAAGGTTATGAAGCATGTAAATGCTATGCCTTAAGGTAGGAGTTATTTCAGTCATATATTCTTCCACAGCTTTTACACTGCCAGGCAAAGTATAAACGATTGTGCTTTTCATCACACCGGCAATGGCTCTGGATATAAGCGCGTTTGGCTTGACACTTCCATATTTAAACCTGATAAGCTCCATAATACCAGGTATTTCCTTAACCAGAAATGGTTTTACAACATCTGGCGTGATATCGCGCGGGCCAATTCCCGTGCCTCCGGTTGTAATAACAATATCATACTGCAATTCACGGGCTTCACTCAAAAGTTTCTGAAGATCTTCTGCATCATCGGGAATAAGTTTACGTTCAAATATAAATTGCCATTTTTCGGTTTCGAAAAAGGCAGAAAGTAATTGTTCGATTTTAGGGCCGGAACGATCACTGTATTCTCCCCGGCTGGCACGGTCGCTGAGCGTGATGACCATCACTTTGTAAATACGTGGTGAATAAATTATGCTGTCACCTGCTTTAACATTGCCATTTTTAATTACCCTGGCAAAAATTCCTTCTTTGGGCATCACGCAGTTACCAACTTCTTTAAAGATTGCACAGGATGTTCCATGACATTCTTTGCCGATCTGAGTGATCTCAAGTTCCACCTCACCAATGCTAAGCCGGTCGAGTGGATGCGTATTCACAAGTTCGAGGCCTTTGGTGGTGATGTTTTCAGCAAACTCTCCATAGTTAATTTTTCGGCCAGCCGCATGAGTGAAACGCTGAACACTTTCGTCAGCCAGCAGGCTTACCTGCCTGTGCCAGTCGCCGGCATGGGCATCGTTAGCTACCCCAAGCTTATTCAATTCAATTTCAGGAACAGGTACTTTTATGGTTCCTTTTTTCTCGCTTATATTTACGGATACTACGGTGATAGGGGAGGACATGGGATGGAAGGGTTTGAAGAGTTTGAAGGGTTTGAAGGGTTTGGAGAGTTTGAAGAGTTTGAAGGGTTTGAAGAGTTTGAAATGTTTGAAGGGTTTGAAGAGTTTGAAGGGTTTGAAATGTTTGAAATGTTTGAAGGGTTTGAAGGGTTTGAAGGGTTTGAAGGGTTTGAAATGTTTGAAGGGGTTGAAGAGTTTGAAGGGTTTGAAGAGTTTGAAATGTTTGAAGGGTTTGGATGGTTTGGATAGTTTGGATGGTTTGAAGGGTTACAGTACCCTGAGCAGAGTCGAAGCGCAGTGTTACAGGTCGCCGGGCTGAAGCGAAGAGTTACAGTGCATCGCCTTGGCATTTTGACCTTTCAATTCGTGTTCATTTGTGAAACATTTGTGTTCATTTGTGGTTCATTTGTAGATTATTTGTAGATTATTTGTGGATTATTTCATATTTGCTCTTTCTTATCCTTTTGTTGTTGGATTACAAAATTCACTCCTTCAACAATATAGAAAATAGATGAAGCAAGTAACGACAGCCCGAGAGAGATGAAGAAAGTGCCCTTGTAAAGTTCGGGTATCAGTTTCCAGTGGCTTACCATAATACCCATGGTAATCATAAACGACATTAAAATATATCCACGGAGATCGAAAAAAGCAAACATGCACGGCCTGCGCTGGGGTAAATTTTTTATGCGGTTAATGTATCGTAAACTCACTTTCCTGAAAACCAGCATAAAGAAAGGAATAAATCCGGCAACTCCAATCAGGTAGTTGATCCAATGATATAAGGCGTGCTTTTCGACGAACATAAAACCCATTTTCAGGATTCTGTATGCCGCAAATCCCCATAATGCCGCTCCTAGAGCTATAAGTACCGGTTTCGGAACTCCCGGTTTCAGGGTTTGAAGAATTTGATTTGGCATATAAATCCGGGATTATTATGTTATGATTTTGATCATGGTTGGTTGAAATGATTTTCCTGTTGGTTTGTGAAATTGATATTCGCCGGGTTGAAGATGGATTGATCGTTGAATTCTCTCATCCTTTTCAAGCCTACACGATACATGAAAATCAGGAAAGGGATAAATGTGAGAATCAGCAGTGGATGTCCTGACATGATCATGAAATCATAAGTGCCATGCAACAACCAGGGTATTAGAAATGCTTTAAGTAGCCATTTTGTCCTGTTTGGTTGGTCGAAGCGTGCCAACCCAAGATAAAAACCCATCACAATTCCAAAAATAGTATGCCCCGGAACTGCTGTAAATGCCCGCAACAGCCCAACCTGCATTGAGTTTTGCGAAAAAACATAAAAAAGATTTTCAACTGTGGCAAATCCTAAAGCCACGGATACCGCGTAAACAATTCCATCGAATTTTTCATTAAAGTTGCTGTTTCGCCAGATAAGAATAAAGACCATCAAGTATTTGAATGCTTCTTCGGTGGCACCGGCAACGATATAACCATCCCAGGCTGCTTTCAGGATTTTGCCATAGAGCTTGCCAAATTCAATCAGATAATTTTCTATAAGTCCAACCGGGAAAATAATGATCGCACCCAGCAGAATTCCTTTCATTATCAGTTTAATAGGTTCTTTTTCATACCTGTCGCGGAAATACACATAAATCATTATAATAATTGCAGGTGCTAAGGCGAAAAGGAGCAAATACATCTGTGTCGGGTTTGGGTAATGGAATTTGAAGTATTAAAACTTTGTTTTTGAAAAGAATGAAGAAATATTTTTTTGACTTGAAGATTGCCTATATATCAGTTTTTGTCTTGCTTAGCAGTTTAATATCGCTGATTTCCATTGTTTTGTCCACCGCCTTGCACATATCGTAAACTGTGAGTAGCGAGGCGGAAACCGCTGTGAGCGCTTCCATTTCAACGCCGGTTTGTCCGATGCAATGCACTTCACTTAAGGCGGCTACACCCCTTGATTCGAGTGTAAGTTTTACATCCACTTTAGTGATCAGCAAGGTATGGCAAAGCGGAATAATCGACGAAGTAAGCTTTGCGGCCTGTATTCCGGCAAGTTGCGAAACCGTTAGCACATCGCCTTTTTTCATATTATTTTCCTGAACCAGTTTAACCGTTTCGGGCTGCAGGCTGATAAATCCTTGCGCTTTTGCAATACGCAACTGGTTTGGTTTATGCCCAACATCCACCATATTGGCTTTGCCTGCTTCGTCGGTATGGCTAAGTTTGCTCATAGTTTTAGATTTATATGATTTAATTGCCTTTGGTGTTCAATCACCTTCGGTGTTCGGGCGTTCAATCATCAAATTGTTCAATTGTCAAATCGTCCAATTCTCCAATTCTCCATGTCACCCTTTCTCCCCATCACCCCTTCTCCTCATCACCCCCTCACCCTATCACCCTATTACCCCATCCCCTTGTCCCCACTATTCCAAACAACTAGCCCCCAATATTATAAAACTCCCCATGTTTGTTAATGGTTCCGCACGAAGGTTTGTTGCCAAGCGCAAGTTGTAATGCTTTAAGCGCGCCATGTTCGCGAACATTGTATTCCATATCGTTGAAAAGGCAGGGCTTTACCATTCCATTAGCTGTAAGCCTCAGTCGGTTACAGGTGGAGCAATCGCCGCCGCTTCCTCCATCTACAATGTAAAATTCACCTTTTTCGAGATCCATCTGCCTGATAAACCGAACTTGTAATCCATGTTTTTTGCCATATTCAGCAACTTCAACAGCATCAGGCTCAGATGGTGATTTTACAATTACGCAGTTAATTTTTACCGGCGAAAGGCCGGCTTTTACAGAAGCTTCAATGCCTTTGAGTACATTTTCAATCTCTCCTCCGCGTGTAACCTGGCGGTATCTTTCTGGATCCATGGTATCGAGACTGACATTAACCCTGTGAAGCCCGGCATCCTTTAGTGGTTGGGCAAATTTTTCGAGCAGTTGCCCATTGGTGGTCATGCCCAAATCCTGAACACCTGGTTTTGACACAATCATTTCAACAAGGCTTACAATTCCTTTACGAACAAGCGGTTCGCCACCAGTAAGGCGAATTTTATTCACGCCAAGTGCAAGAGCTGCATCCACTACTTCCATTATTTCTTCGAACGATAGTATGTCGGCGTGCTGCATCAAAGCTATACCTTCGGCAGGCATGCAATAAGTGCAACGAAGGTTACAGCGGTCGGTAACCGAAATGCGGAGGTAATTTATACGTCTGTTATACGAGTCGAACATCTACCAAAGTTCCTTTACTGATTTTGTTTTCGCCAATTTCGATTGCTGCAATGCCATTTGCATGAATATAGGAGTGAATATGTGCCGAACCATGATAATCAACCGGCATGGCCATTCCATCGGAATTCAGATAAACGGGGAAGAATCCCTTGCGGGTTATATTTCTCCGCTTGTAGTCAACGCCAATAGGTATTTTTAAATGCATTTCCTGACCTGAATTCCCAGTAATCAGCCTGATAAGATGCTTCACCAGCATTTCGAACTGTACGAATGATGAAACAGGATTTCCGGGTAAGGCAACCAGGTATTGTTTTTCGCGGGTTGCAAATATCACAGGTTTGCCGGGTTGCACTGCCAGGCTACGGAATTTAATTTCATAACCGGCCTGTTGAATAACCGCGGGAACAAAATCGAAGTCGCCAGCAGAAATGCCTCCTGTAAGTATAACAATATCGCTATCAGCTCCGGCCTGTTGTATTATTTCCAAAGTTTCTTTTTCCGTATCGCGGGCAATCCCAAAATACGTAGCAATACAATTAGCCATCTGAGCCTGTGCCATAAGTTGCCATGCGTTGCTGTTACGAATCTGCGATAGGGCAGGGATTTCTGATGGTTCCACCAATTCGTCGCCGGTCGAAATAATACCTATGCGTGGTTGCCTGTAAACTTCCGGATTTGCAAATCCAACCGAAGCCAGGATTGCAATTTCCTGTGGACGTATAAGGGTGCCTTTGTCAAGGACTTTTTCTCCGCACTTAATATCTTCAGCTTTCTTACAAAAATTCTCAGCCATTCTATCTCCCTTGAAGCGAATGGTTTCAGGGCCGGTAATTTCAACGTCTTCGACCATGATAACTGTATCCGCGCCTTCGGGAAGCATGCCTCCGGTCATCAGTTTTGAGCATTCACCATTACCAATTATTTTGGTGGGTATTTTGCCGGCAGGAATTGTTTCGAGTACTACCAGTTCTTTTTCAAGATCATTACGGCGACAGGCGTAACCATCAACGGCTGATTTGTCAAACGGCGGCATATCCATATCCGAAAATACATCTGTGGCTAACACCCTTCCTAAGCTGTCCTCAAGTCTTATTTTTTCTGATGCAAGGGGAACTGCATATTTGCTGATTATTTCCAGTGCTTCTTCAAATAGTATCATTTTAAGTAATTCGCTTTAAGAGGCAAAGATAATTATCATTTAGATGCGAATGGATAACCAATTCAGATCGGTCGGGGATAATTACTTTTTTTAAGCCTGAGGAAGCAGTTTTGATTCTGTGTTATTTTGTTATCTTTGTGAAAAAGACCTGACATGACAAATGCTGATACAACAAATGGGAAAATAGCTCCCAGTCGCTCAAGTATTATCAAAAAGAAAATTAAGAAATACCTTTATCTTACATTGGCAGTATTTATTCTGATTATCGGGATATGGACTTATTGGGGTTATTTTTATACATACAGTGATGGATACCGGGCAGGTTTATTGCAGAAATTTTCGCGTAAAGGCAATGTTTTTAAAACCTATGAAGGTGAAATGATACTCAGCAGTGTACAGAGTAATTCCAGTGTAGCACTTGCTTCCGAAAAGTTTCTGTTTTCTGTTGCTGATGTGGATGTTGCCCTTCAATTGGAAAAACTACAAGGCAAGAATGTGGTTGTTCACTATACCGAGAAAAATAACACGGTGCCATGGCGGGGAGAAACTAATTTTGTGGTAACTAGTGTGAAGTTGAGCGATTGAAGGGAGTTAATAGTGAAAAGTGAAGAGTGAAAAGTGAAGAGTGAAAAGTGAAGAGTGAAGAGTGAAGAGTGAAGAGTTAATAGTTAATAGTGAAGAGTGAAAAGTGAAGAGTGAAGAGTGTCTCTAAACCCGCAGGGCGTCTGACACTGCAAAGTAATTACGAATGACTATTTACGAATGATGATTTGCTGAAGATTTTGGGAATTATTCATAAGCTACCTTTTAAAAAAAATCGTAAATCGTACCTCGTAAATCGTACCTTCTTATTCACACC
>JBBSDG010000082.1:0-13469 GCA_038249635.1 Bacteroidales bacterium
GAAAGAATTTGAAGAATTACTTACAACGGCAATCCAACTTGCAGGTAATTCCCCTGAACATGTTTTTGTTCTTTCAATTCCTGATTATGCATACACCCCGTTCGGGAAAGAGAATCCGTTGATAAGCTCACAGATTAATCAATTTAATGTAATTAACAGGCAAATAGCTGAAAATTATAAAGTTAAATACATTGATATAACACCGATTTCCAGAAATGGATTGACTCAGCCTGACCTGGTGGCTTCGGATGGTCTTCATCCAAGCGGGAAAATGTATTCGCTTTGGGTACAGGAAATTATGAAAAGTGTTGAAAAGGAAGTAGGTATAACTGAAGATTTTCCGGTAAAGGATATGTTTCGTTACACATTGTCGCAGAGGCAATTACTGATAAAAACATCTGGAAAAAAGGCTGACCTTTTAATCTATAATCAGGAAGGCAAAATAGTGCAAAAACAATTGGTGGAAACTAATACCGATACCTTGGTAAATATGAGCGGATTTCCTTCCGGAATGTATTTCTTGGTTTTTCATGACAAGGGGAAGGTAGTTTTCAGAACGAAAATTATGTTGATTTAATAACAGGTTTGTATTACTTTCCGCTTTCAAAATTCCCTGTCGCAATCAGTTCATCATACAACTCACCTTTTTGCCGATGGTAAACCAGGATGGTGTAAGTGTTGCGTGTTTGCGAATGGTTCCCTTCCACCCAGGTAGCATCGCCCGCTTTTTCCTTGTTGGGCAGCATAACATACCAATAATTATAATATCCTTGTTTGAACAGAATGTTGGCTTCATATCCTTTACGGCGGAAATTATAATCCATCCTGTTTTCGGGAGTGTATTGCCAGCTATTGAAACCGCCCGCCACATAAAGGTTACCTTCAACAATAGGTGCATCGAACGGCAGGAAGAATTTTACAATAGCATATTCACCTGAATTAGAAACTGGTCGTCCATCATCATTTTTCAAAAGAAATTTTCCGTTTATATCATCATCATTGGCATATTCCTTGTAAGTTCGTTTTTCGCTATCCCAGAGTTTTGCAATAAATACAGTGTCATTAAAGGTAATCTCGCGCACCTTTTCCGAAATCATCTTAATACTTCTTATATCAAACCTCCTGAATTCATTTAGCCCATCAAAAAGGTTGGTGCCGTTGTCGAAATTGTAATCAAATACTTGGTTACGAACCATATATGGTTTCAGGGTGGTGAGGGCATTGTCCCAGCGACAGTTCTGGAGGATTACAACTTTTATATCCTGGTAAGGAGCATCAACGCGGTACCCGGCGGTATTTATTTGAAAATCTACCTCCTGCTTGGTTTCATAATCTTCAGAAGTGCCAGCCCGGCCAATATTTGCCGTAATCGTAACTTTTGGATCAACTACCAGGAAACGACGGGTAAATGCATTTATTTCGTTCCCTTTCTGGTCGCGGAAGTAAACTCTCAAAACGTAATTCCCTGATTTCATGATGATCATACGATCGCTGGGAAACAGGAATTCATAATTTGTATAAATGGTACGGGTGTTAAAGGATGATTCAAACTTTTCAACCTGTTCTTCCTCAAGGCCATCGATGAACTCATTGGTCTGGATGTCAGATTTTTCCCAGTTGGCAGTGCAGTGTTGAATCTGGTAATAATATTGTATGAAACTTCCCCGCAGATCATCAAAACTCACCTGAAACCTTTCATTTGTGTTGAGTGTAATAACAGGGTCGGCCAGTTCAAAGCCAAGCTGGGAAAGATTTACCGACTTTATGTAATCCTGGTAAATATGGTTGTCGTACCGCAAAAAATCGGACGAATAATAATCAGTTGTATCAGGTCGATTATTCAAAGTCGTTCCGGTAGCGTTTTGAGAAAAAATTAGAATGAGACCATAAATAAAGCCTGTGATATAATATCTGAGTTCCATTTTTATTTTCAGAATGAATAGTTCCGGCTGCAAATGTAAATCATTAGCATTTAAGTTTCCTGATAACACAAATGATGCCGGAATATTTTGTGTTAAGCAAGTTTTTATTTTCGCCAGAAACTATTTACAGCTTTTATTGACAGAATAAAGGTTACAAATACTATCTCAGCCAAACTTAATTGAAAACTATCTGTTTACGCTTATGAGTTTTTTGCAGATAGAGACATATAATTTTGTCTATATTTGCAGGATTATTAACACTACTTAAAAAGTTTATACATCAGCGTTATGGTCAACACCATAAGGATTAAAAAAGGCCTCAATATCAACCTGCAAGGCGAGGCTAAAAAGGAAATTTCATCAATTGATGCAGGGTATTATGCCATAAAACCAACCGATTTTATTGGTGTTTTCCCCCGGTTATTGGTTAAAGAAGGGGATAATGTGAAAGCAGGAACGCCTCTTTTTATCAATAAATACCACGAGAACATTATTTTTACTTCTACCGTTAGTGGTGTGATTGAAGAGATAAGCCGGGGCGACAAGCGGGTGTTGGAGGAAATCAGGATCAAATCGGGCGAAGAGCCAGAGTATGAAGATTTTGGCATATCCGATACTTCGGAAATAAGTCGTGAGGCTATCATTGAGAAACTACTTAAAAGCGGCGCTTGGCCCATGATCAGGCAACGCCCTTACACCATTATTGCAAATCCAATGGATATGCCCAAAGGCATTTACGTTTCAGGTTTTGACACGGCACCGTTGGCTCCCGATTATACAATGATAGTGAAGGAAAGTGAATATGATTTTCAGGCTGGCATTGATATTCTGGCAAAACTTGCGGGTTCGCCTATTAAACTCGGATTACCCGCCGGGAAGATTGATTTTCCAAAAGTAAGCAATACTGATATTTCCTATTTCGATGGTCCTCATCCCGCAGGTAATGTCGGAATACAGATACATAAAACTAATCCGATCAATAAAGGTGACATCGTTTGGGTGGTTAACCTACAGGATGTTATCATAATAGGACGCTTGTTCACCAAAGGTATTTATGATACTTCCGTGATTATTCCTTTGTGTGGCTCCGAAGTGAAGGATGCAAAATATTTTAAAACTTACAAGGGCGCTTCTGTCAGGGCTATGGCCAAAGGTAACCTTAACGAAGGCGCAATTCGGATGATTAGCGGGAACGTTTTAACTGGTACCCGCATTAAATCAGATGGTTACCTTGGATTTTACCAAAACCAGTTTACTGTTATTCCCGAAGGTAATTACCATGAGTTCTTAGGCTGGGCACTTCCAGGTCTTAATAAATTCAGTTTCTCCAGGTCTTTCTTTTCGTATCTTACTCCAAATCGGAAATACCATTTTGATACTAATTTCCATGGAGCCGAGCGCGCATATGTTATGACCGGCCAATATGAAAAGGTGTTCCCTATGGATATTTATCCAATGCAACTTATTAAAGCTTGTTTGGCCGAAAACATTGAACTGATGGAAAACCTGGGGATTTATGAAGTGGATGAAGAAGATTTTGCACTTGTTGAATTTATTGACACCTCGAAAACTGAAATTCAGCACATCATCCGCAAAGGCCTCGATTTGATTCGCAAGGAAATGAGTTAGATTATTTAATACGGGTTTAAGTTACAGGATTGGGGTTTAGAGCGAAATATTAAAGTTAACACTTTATTGCTCAATGCCAATCACGAAGCACTAAAATACAAACATCAACAAAAGTAAATGAAAGCACTACGCAATTATCTGGATAAGATAAAGCCGCAATTCAAGGAAGGAGGGAAGTTTGAGAAACTGCATTCAACCTTCGATGCCTTCGAGACATTCCTTTTTGTTCCCGATAAGACTACCTTCAGAGGCAGCCACATCCGAGATGCTATAGATATGAAACGTACCATGTCGCTGGTACTTATTGCATTGATACCTGCATTGCTATTCGGGATATGGAATGTCGGCTATCAGCATTTTCTGTCACTTGGTCAGCAGGCTGGATTTGGCGAAATAGTCGGCTATGGTTTAATGAAAGTTATCCCGATTATTGCTGTTTCGTACATTGCAGGATTAGGGGTTGAATTTATTTTCGCACAATACCGTCACGAAGAAGTGAACGAAGGTTACCTTGTTTCGGGAATGTTAATTCCGCTGGTACTGCCTGTTGATATTCCATTATGGATGGTTGCCGTAGCAAGTATTTTTGCTGTAATAATCGGTAAGGAAACTTTCGGAGGAACTGGGATGAATGTTTTTAACCCGGCTTTGCTGGCCAGGGCATTTATATTTTTTGCTTACCCTGCAAAAATTACCGGCGATACCATCTGGACCGGAGGACTGACCGAAGGTGTTGGTGTTGTCGATGGTTTTTCGGGCGCTACTCCGCTTTCGAAGGCAGCTTCGGGAGCAATTGATCAGATTCCTTCGCTGCACGATCTTTTCTTTGGATTTATCCCCGGATCTATAGGCGAAACATCAAAGCTTGCTATTATTATTGGCGCTTTCATTTTAATTGTAACAGGTATTGGGAGTTGGCGTATAATACTCGCCGGTTTGCTTGGCGGGATTAGTATGACGTTGATATTTAATGCATTCGCAGCAAATGCTTATATGACATTGAGTCCGTTAACACAGATTATGATGGGGAGCTTTCTGTTTGGAATGGTTTTCATGGCCACCGATCCGGTTACAGCGGCACAAACCAACCGGGGTAAATGGATTTATGGATTTCTGGCAGGCTTTCTATCCATTATGGTGCGGGTTTTTAATCCTGCCTATCCGGAAGGAAACATGCTCGCGATTCTTCTTATGAATGCATTTGCTCCGCTGATCGACTTTTACGTAGTTGAAGCCAATATCAAGAAAAGGCTGAAAAGAGTAGCTTCCGTTGTTAAATCTTAATCCCGACCTTTGAAATGCAACACAGTAACAAATATATCTTTATATACTCCATAATAATGGTTGTGGTTGTAGCAGTTGCGCTCACCATTGTAGCCGTTAAGCTTAAACCTTCGCAGGAGGACAATATCCGCATTGAAAAAATGCAGAATCTTCTTTCGTCGGTAAATATTTCCACATCCGAAATACCCAAGAAGAAGGTTATTGACGTGTACCATAAATATATCAGGACTTCATTTGGAGTAAACAATAAAGGTGAAGTTATTGAAACAGATGTTGCAGAAATTTTTGCAATAGAAATGGCTAATGAGCTAAAGAAACCTATAGAAAAACAAATACTTCCTGTATATGTAGCTATTCCCGAAGGTGGCGATTCAACCTTCATAGTTCCTTTGCGTGGTAAAGGATTGTGGGGTCCGGTATGGGGATATATTTCATTCAAGACCGACTTTAATACTATTTTTGGAACTACATTCGACCATAAAGGTGAAACACCCGGTTTGGGTGCCGAAATTAACCAGGATTGGTTCAAAAAACCATTTATCGGCAAGCAAATATTTAATGAAGAAGGAAAACTTGTTTCGGTTTCAGTCGTTAAAGGAGGAGCCAAACCCGGCGATATTCATGGTGTAGATGCTATTTCGGGCGGTACCATTACAAGTAAAGGAGTTGAGAAAATGCTTCTCGACAACCTTACCAATTATGAAGCTTACTTTAAAAAACACATGCACAAATGAGCGAACAGAAAATAGCAATAGAAAAGGAACCTATCTTCTCGGCCAAGGTTCTGAAGCTTCTTAAAAATCCACTGAACCTCGAAAACCCAATAACTGTTCAGGTGTTGGGTATTTGTTCGGCACTGGCCGTTACCGTGCAGATGAAACCGGCTATTGTAATGGCGCTTTCAGTTACTGTTGTTTCCGCATTCTCAAACATGATTATTTCGTCGCTCCGTAATACCATTCCATCGCGTATCCGTATCATTGTTCAGCTGGTTGTAGTTGCTGCTTTAGTAATTATTGTTGATCAGCTTTTAAAAGCTTATGTGTACGATGTGAGTAAAAAACTGTCTGTATTTGTCGGACTGATTATTACCAACTGCATATTGATGGGACGACTCGAAGCATATGCAATGGCTAATAAGCCCTGGCCGTCGTTTGTTGACGGAATTGGTAACGGCATCGGTTATGGTTTAATCCTCGTAATTGTTGCTTTTTTTCGCGAATTATTTGGTTCCGGTAAATTTCTGGGTATGCCTGTTATACCCAAAATTTTTTATCAGTTCGGATATGTGGATAACGGACTTATGATATTACCTCCGATGGCTCTGATAACAATCGGTGTAATTATATGGGTACAACGAAGCCGCACCAAGGAATTACAGGAAAAATAAGAGTAGTTTTTGATTTCAGGATTTGAACTCTGAAAATATAAACGAAGCAAAACTCTGAAACTCTGAAATCCTGTAACTCTGATAATTTTAAACCCTTTAACCCTAAAGCCCTGAAGCAAAATAACCTGGCTTTAAAGAAAATATTTAGAAATGGAAAATTTATTTAACCTCTTCGTCCGCAGCATCTTCATCGACAATATGATTTTTGCATATTTCCTTGGGATGTGTTCGTACCTGGCTGTATCCAAAACTGTTAAAACTTCTGTTGGTCTTGGGATAGCCGTTACATTCGTTTTGTTGGTAACTGCGCCGGTTAACTGGCTGGTGGATTTTTATCTGCTTAAACCCGGCGCACTGGCCTGGTTGAGCAAAGATCTCGCCGACCTGGATTTAAGTTACCTGAGTTTTATGATTTTTATTGCTGTAATTGCAGCTATCGTTCAGCTTGTTGAAATGGTAATTGAAAAATTTTCGCCTTCCCTTTACAATGCACTTGGAATTTTTCTTCCACTTATTGCCGTAAACTGTGCGATTCTGGGTGTAGCGCTTTTTGTTCAGGAACGCGAATACTCTACAATCAGTGAAGTAACTGTATATGCGGGTGGCTCTGGAGTTGGATGGTTCCTGGCAATTGTTAGCCTTGCTGCAATCCGCGAAAAAATTACGTATTCCAATGTTCCGAAGCCGTTGCGCGGATTGGGAATCTCATTTATTGTCACCGGGCTCATGGCAATTGCTTTCATGAGTTTCATGGGAATTAAAATCTAAAGAATTGTACTAGTTATGATCATATCCATCTTATTGTTTTTAGGCGCTTTAGCGGGTCCGTTAGTTGTCGGCACGTTCATTTTCCTTCTGGTTACAATTTTACTTGTCGCAATGTTGCTTGTTGCCAAGGCTAAACTTGCACCTTCCGGACCTGTTTCAATTAATATTAACAGCGAAAGAGAACTTGATGTTAACGGAGGTTCCAGCCTGCTTTCAACCTTGTCCGATGCAAAACTTTTTCTTCCATCAGCCTGCGGAGGCGGTGGCACCTGTGGCATGTGCAAATGCCAGGTGCACGAAGGCGGAGGATCAATTCTGCCAACCGAAGTTGGCTTTTTTACCCGCAAACAGATACTCGACGACTGGAGATTGGGATGCCAGGTGAAAGTCCGCGAAAATATGATTATCGAGATTCCTAAAGAGGTATTCGGTATTAAGAAATGGGAATGCGAAGTGGTTTCGAATGCGAACGTGGCAACTTTTATCAAAGAGTTTGTTGTTAAACTCCCGGAAGGCGAAGAACTCGATTTCGAGAGTGGCGGTTACATTCAGATTGATGTTCCCCGCATTGAAGTTGACTTCCGCACTATGGATGTTGAAACTGAATATCGTGAAGATTGGGACAAAATGAAATTGTGGGATCTTAAAATGAAGAACCCTGAGCCTCTTTTCCGCGCCTACTCCATGGCTAACCATCCTGCCGAAGGCAATATTGTTAAACTTAACATACGTATTGCCACACCGCCCTGGGATCGTGCAAAAAAGCAATTTATGAATGTGAACCCCGGTATTTGTTCCTCCTATATTTTTTCGTGCAAACCTGGCGATAAAGTTATGGTCAGCGGCCCTTACGGCGATTTCCATATAAAGAAAACAGATAGGGAAATGATGTTTATTGGTGGAGGTGCAGGAATGGCTCCGCTGCGTTCAATGATTTTCGACGAGTTCCTTACAAAAAATACTAACCGTAAAGCAAGTTACTGGTATGGAGCCCGCTCTTTGCGTGAAGTATTTTATGATGATGAACTTAATGATATAGCAAAGAAACATCCGAACTTCAAGTTTCACCTCGCACTCAGCGAACCAATGAAGGAAGATAACTGGACAGGTTATACCGGGTTTATTCATCAGGTTGCACTTGATAACTACCTCATCAAACACCCTGAACCCGAAGATATTGAATATTATCTGTGTGGTCCGCCGATGATGAACGAAGCGGTTCTGAAAATGCTGGATCAGCTTGGGGTCCCCTCCGAAAATATTGACCTCGACGATTTTGGTGGATAAATTAATCAGCCCGGCTCCTGTGCCGGGTTTTTTATTATTTTCGCTGTTTGAATCAGTTCTCCTGTAAAAGTTTCTTAAAATTATTTCGTTATGAATTCGTATGTTCTGAAAGGTTCTTTTTTTGCCGTTCTGTTAATGATGCTTTTAGCTTCCTGCCGGCATAGGAAGGAACCTGTTCTTTTTAAAATTGGTGGCGAAACACAGGGAACCTATTATGCTATTACTTATTTTGCAGATGATAGTATCAATTTTCAGCCTTCCATTGATTCGTTATTAAATAGATTTGATTCTACTGCATCCACATATAAGCCAAATTCAATAATTTCAAGGTTAAACAATAATGATCCTTCTGCCAGAGCGGATGAAATGTTCACTGTCATTTTTCGGAAAGCCATGGAAGTATCCGAAAAAACAGAGGGTGCTTTTGATATCACGGTTGGACCACTTGTTTATGCCTGGGGTTTTGGATTGTCGAACCGCTTGAAAATGGATCAGCAAAAAGTTGATAGCATTCTAAAGTTTGTGGGGTATCATAAAGTTATGCTCGACAACGGTAAACTGGTAAAAACTGATCCACGCAGTCGTATAGATTTTAATGCCATTGCACAGGGATACGCGGTAGATGTAGTAGCCGCATTTTTCGATTCAAAAGGAATTCAATCCTATTTAATTGATATTGGTGGTGAAGTGTTGGGGCGCAGAACCAAACCAGGCGGCGAAGAATGGAGTGTTGCCATCGAAATGCCAACTAAAAATGCCGTTGACCAGCGAAGCATTCAGGCGGTTGTTATGTTACAAGACCAGGCTATATCTACCTCGGGTAGCTACCGTAAATTTTACGAAGAAAACGGCACCCGCTTTTCGCACGAAATTGATCCGGCTACAGGTTATCCCGTCAAACATTCAACGCTCAGTGTTTCGGTCCTTGCCAAAGATTGTATGACTGCCGATGCTTATGCAACCGCGTTTATGGTGATGGGTGTCGATAAAGGAAAGGAGTATCTTAAAAAGCATCCTAAACTTGATGCATATTTTATTTATACCGAAACTGACGGAAGCATAAAGACATACTATACCAAAGGATTTGCAAAGCTTCTGAAAAAAGATGGATAAGGTCGGCTTTAGTCGCTCTAAAAATAGGAATATCAATAACAGCGATGAATTACCTTTTCAAACAGATTTTACTTTAAATTCACACTTTAAAACTAACCGTATTTTATGAAACACTACTTACTCCTGGCAGTATTGCTATCGACATTGTTTGTTGTAAAAGCGCAAAAAACATCATTGAATCTGATTCCGCAGCCTGTCGAATTTCAGCAATACACAGGCTTTTATTCCTTGACAAGAACAACAAAGGTTTCGTACAACATGCCCGAAAGTCGCGATATTGCCGAAAAGCTGGTTCGGAAATTAAACACTTCAACCGGTTACGGTATTAAGGCGGCTCAGGGGAACAAAGGATCCATTCAAATGAATCTGAATGCCACACCCGATCCCAAATTGGGCAATGAAGGCTATTCGTTAGTATCAAATTCCAAAGGAGTTGTGATTTCTGCAAATCAAGTCGCCGGCCTTTTCTATGGGACACAGACCTTATTTCAACTCCTGCCCAAAGAAATTGAAAGCAAAGAAGTTGTGAAAATGAAATGGACTGTGCCTTTGGTAAAAATTACTGATTACCCGCGATTTGCATGGCGCGGATTGATGTTGGATGTAAGCAGGCATTTCTTTACCAAAGACGATGTAAAAAAGTATATCGATGAAATGGCTCGTTGGAAATTCAATACTTTTCATTGGCATCTAACGGATGATGAAGGATGGAGGATCGAAATCAAATCCTTGCCCAAATTAACCGAAGTTGGTGCCTGGCGTGTTCAGCGTTATGGTCATTTTGGCGACCGCGACTTTCCTAAACCCGGCGAAAAAGCTACGGATGGCGGGTTTTACACGCACGAAGATATAAAGGAAGTCATTCAATACGCCAAGGAACGTAATATCACCATAGTACCCGAAATTGATGTTCCCGGGCACAGCATGGCTGCCATTGCATCGTATCCTGAACTTAGTTGTAAAAAAGACACCAGCACTCGGGTAAGTCCAGGAGTACCTTTCTCAGAATGGTATGGCAACAATACTTTTAAAATGAAAATTGAAAATGCACTCAATCCTTCGGATGAGAATGTGTATGTGTTTCTCGATAAGGTATTTACGGAAGTAGCAGCGCTTTTCCCCGGACAGTATATTCATGTGGGTGGCGACGAATGCTACAAAGGCTATTGGGCTGCAGATGAAGGATGCCAGGCATTGATGAAAAAACTTGGTATCAGGCATGTGGAGGACCTTCAGGGCTATTTCATGGGCAGAGTTGAAGCTATATTGAAAGCCAAAGGCAAAAAACTTATCGGTTGGGACGAAATTCTTGAAGGCGGTATTTCGCCCGAAGCCACTGTTATGAGCTGGCGCGGAATCAAAGGAGGTATTGAAGCTGCAAAAATGGGACATGATGTTGTGATGTCTCCAACCACGTTCGCTTACCTCGATTATATGCAGGGCGAACGTACCATAGATCCGCCGATTTATGCAAGTCTGCGGTTAAAGAAAAGCTATAGCTTTGAGCCGGTTCCTGACGATGTGGATGCAAAATACATTCTCGGTGGACAGGGAAATCTCTGGACAGAGCAAGTGCCGACTTTACGCCATGCACAATACATGACATACCCGAGGGCATGGGCTTTGGCTGAAGTGTACTGGTCGCCGAAGGAAAGCAAGAACTGGGATAATTTTTTGAAACGTGTCGAAAATCAATTTGAACGCTCGGATATTGCCGAAATAAATTATTCCAAAGCAATTTATGATCCTATTATCACAACAAGCCTGAAAGATGAAAAACTTACGGTAACTATGGAAACCGAGGCTCCCGGCCAGGATATTTTTTATACTATCGACGACGCCATGCCTGATAAATTTACCCACAAATACACACTGCCTGTTCTACTACCGCAGGGTCCGATAACCCTTCGTGTTGTAACCTACCGCGACGGAAAGCCAATCGGTCATCTTATTACTTTGAAAAGGGAAGAACTTGAAAGAAGGGCGACAAGGTAGTTGAACTGCCCTGGTTTTTTACAACGAAGGGCTATACCCTGCGTTGAGTATATTACGCCCCTTCAGGGCTCTTAGCGGCTTTGCTCGTCTTGGATAAGTAACGATCACAAACTACAACTAAAAGCCCTGAAAGGGCGTAATACATCAAAGATGGGCGAAGCCCATCTTATCAAATCAAAGAAGGGCGAAGCCCATCTTATCGCATCAAAGAAGGGCGAAGCCATAACCTCCCAGCCCTGAAAGGGCGTAATACCTCAAAGATGGGCTTCGCCCATCTTATCACATCAAAGATGGGCGAAGCCCGTCTAGTAAAGTATATAATTAAATCTAACAAATTATGGGACAGTCTCTGGTTAAGAATTACGTTCACATAGTGTTCAGCACCAAATACAGAACGCACTTCATTCACCCGCCTTATGAACAGGAACTACATGCGTACCTGGGTGGAATATGCAAGGAACTTGAATGCCAGCCTATAAAAATTGGTGGTTATACCGACCATGTGCATATCCTTTGCATGCTCTCGAAAAAGATCGCATTAATGAAACTGCTGGAAGAAGTTAAATCACATTCGTCAAAATGGATGAAAACAAAAGATGTGTCTCTGAACAACTTTTACTGGCAGGATGGCTACGGCGCATTTTCTGTGAATCCCGCTCAAATCGATAGAGTTATGTATATTGAAAATCAGCACGAACATCATCGGAAAAAGGATTTTCAGAATGAGTACAGGGCTTATCTTAAAAAGTATGGCGTTGAATATGATGAGCGTTATGTCTGGGATTAGCCCATTTCCAATTTTCTAAATAAAACTAAAATACCAATAATGATCATACTCGATAAGCCTTATATCTCTGAATTTCTCCTGAAAACGCTTGAGATTAACAAAATTCCCGTTATTCATAACACTGTTGCTGCTGAATTTGCACCCGACAGAATTTTGAACCTCATATCCGAAAAAGAAGTTGTTAAACTATTTAATGGAACTGGATATCCATTACTGTACACCAATTCCGAAAATGCGATCAGTTGGATTGAAACCAACCTGCATCACACCACTTTACCCGGAAAGATTCAATTATTTAAAAATAAAGTGCTTTTTCGTGACTTGATCCGCGATTTATTTCCCGCTTATTTTTATAAAGGTGTATCGGTTGATGCACTCGAAAGTCTTGATGTATCGGGCTTTATAATTCCGTTTATTGTGAAACCATCGGTTGGTTTTTTTAGTCTTGGCGTGTACAAGGTGGAAAAAGTAGAAGACTGGTCAGAAACTGTAAAATCGATTTTAAAAGAGATTGAACTGATCAAAAATCTTTACCCACCCGAAGTACTTCATACCGGTGAATTTATAATTGAGGAATGTATAGCAGGCGATGAGTTTGCCATTGATTGCTATTTCAATAAGGATAGCAAACCGGTGGTTCTGAATATAATGAAGCATATTTTTTCGTCGGGAAAGGATGTGAACGACAGGGTTTATATCACCTCAAAAGAAATAATTGAAACTTACAAGGACTCTATAACTGATTTCCTTTCCGAGATCGGGCATAGGGCCGGTCTGAGTAATTTCCCGGCTCATGTGGAAGTCAGGATTGCCGAAAACGGAACTGTTGCGCCCATCGAGGTAAATCCGCTTCGTTTTGGTGGCTGGTGCTCCACTCCCGATCTGGCATGGCATGCTTTCGGAATAAACCTGTACGAATACCTTTTTCAGCAGAAACAACCCGACTGGAATATTTTACTTAAAGGGAAAGAAGACCTTATATACAGCAATATCGTATTGAATAACAGTACCGGGACTGAGGGTAAGAATATCAATTCATTCGATTATGTAAAGCTTCTGGCCACATTCGAAAAACCACTTGAACTCCGGAAAACCGACTTTGCAAAATTCCCGCTTTTTGGATTTCTTTTTTGTGAAACCAGGAAAGAGAATATGCAGGAATTGGATAGGATTCTGATGTCGGATTTGAAGGAATATATTAAATAGGAAATGTAAGATATAGGTGTTGACAGAGAATCTCTAATCACATTCCTCAATCGCCGTCTTCATATTTTTAATTCTCTCATCGCGCACC
>JBBSDG010000083.1:0-13115 GCA_038249635.1 Bacteroidales bacterium
CATCAGGCTGTATTTTTTCGAATCTATTACCAGTTTTGAGGCGGCAGCGGCGGTAGCCCAATCGTTGTTTTGCAAAGCGGCACGGGCTTTGTACGACATTGCAGCACCCCAGGTTACGCGTCCCAGTGTTTTTATGGTTGAGGCTGACAGTAACTCGGCCGACTTATCATAGTCTGAATAGATTTTCTGCAATACGTCCGCTTTTGCCATACGGGTCACTGCCTTTCCCTCAGCCAAAGAGGTAAGAGGTTTGTCGACGTAAACTACATCGCCGAACATATTAATTAATCGCGAATAGTAAAAAGCGCGCAGGAAGTACACTTCACCCTGGAACTGACTCACCTTTGCCGCAGTTATTTTATCCTTGTTTTCTTCAATCTTCTGAAGCATCAGGTTGCAGCGACCAATACCCTGGTACATAGCGAGCCACAGTGACCTGTAATAACCATTCTTAAAATCGGTAACCGACATCAAAACATCCTGGGCGAAACCGCCGCCACGGATAAACACGATATCCGACAATGCGTCCCAGCTATATTCAGGGGACAAATATACATTAACGGGCGACACTACAAAAGTATAACATGCGTTCACGCCTCCCTGAATTTCAGTTTCATTCGTGTAGAATGTCGCTGCAAAAGGCACATCGAGCGGAAGAAGGTCCAATGACTTCTCGCAGCCGCTGAACAGTAGTAAACCTACTATTACAAATGAGATTAATTTCTTTTTCATATTTTTAGGTATTATTTCGTGTAAATATGGTTACTAAAATTTAACGTCCACACCAAGTGTATAAGTTGCGATTAAAGGATAACTGTTTTGAACAGTTTCTGGCGATTCAGGATCCATACCCAAAGGCATTTTACTTACAGTGAAGAGATTGGTGGCATTTGCATAAAAGCGAAGTCCTGAGATACCTTTGCCTTTTAAGAAGTTACTGGGTAACGTATAGCCCAATTGTACATTCTTCACGCGGAAATATGCGGCATTAACCAACCAAAATGAAGATGCCTGGGTGTTGTTCGACTGCTGATTGATGGATAGACGAGGGTATGCGGCACTTGGATTTGGATTTGCTTCGCTCCATCGATCCAGATGCTGTACCAAAGCAGTTGACGCATTGGCGAAAGGATATGCTAACCAACCGGAAACATAACCATCACGTTTGCCTACACCCTGTAAAAACACGGCAAAGTCAAATCCTTTATAGGCTGTGAAAATATCCAATGAATAGGTAAAGCGAGGAATGGGATTCCCCAGAATAATACGGTCACTTCCGTCAATTTTGCTATTTCCTGCGTCAAATACTCCATCACCATCGGTATCAACAGTTAACTGATCGGTATATTTGATATCGCCACCCTGTAATTTACCAAATTGAGCAACGGTATAGGCGCGTGCTTCGGCAAATGAGTTGAAAAGTCCTCCATCCTGTAACCCGAAGAGGGCATCAATCGGGTCGCCAACTTGCCTTACGTGTACGCCACTAACCTGGGGAGCCATTCCGCCTAAATCAGTAATTTTATTGATTACATCCGATACAATACCGGTAACCTTGTATTTGAAATCGCCGAAGTTATTGTTATGCGAGATAGACAAATCCCAACCTGTATTTTGTACTGAACCCGCGTTTTGTTTGGGCGAGTTGCTGTATCCCATTACTCCCGGGATAGCGATATTGAGCAAAATGTCGTCGGTATTCTTTTTGTACCAGTCAAAGGTCATGTCCAGTTTTCCGCCCAGGAAAGATAAATCAACACCAAAGTTGAGCATTTTGGTTGTCTCCCATGTAATATCATTCAAAGCATAACTTGTAGGAGCGTAACCAGGATTCACTGTGCCGCCAAAAACAGTATATTGGCTGGTGGAAACATTCAAAGCAAAAGGATAATTGCTTCCTAATCCTGATTGGTTTCCTAACTCGCCCCAGGAAGCACGTAACTTACCATTCTTGAGCCAGGTAAAGTTTTCCATAAAACTTTCGGAAGAGAAACGCCATGCTCCCGAGAAAGATGGGAAAAGCCCCCATTTATAACCAGTTGCAAAACGGGAAGATCCATCGTAACGAATGTTAGCCTCCAACAGGTATTTACCGGCATACGCATAGTTTAAACGACCAAAGTACGACATTAAACTCCATTCGGTGGTATAACCGCTATTGGTTTGTCCTGTTGGGTCGTAGGAATTAAGCTCCTCAAATTGTTGAAAATTATTTCCTTGCTTGTAAGCGTACAAACTGTTGAAGTTATTGGTTAAATATTGGAACCCGCCCAAAACAGTGATATCATTCTTGCCAATGGATTTGTTGTAATTGGCCAGGATATTGATGTCATCCTCCCTGATATTATCTCTCTGCTCGCTCATATAAGCATAGCTTTGATAGGCACCAACCGGTCCCAAAATGGGGAGTCCTGTTTTATAATCGTATATATAGGTTGTTTTTTGAAGATCTTTATACGTTGTCGATGACAATTTCGGAGAATAAAAGAAGTCTATTTTCATACCGGTAAATGGCGTAATCGTAGCACTGATCTTTGCAATGGCTTCCTGCCATTTCTCGGTATGCATTACCAATCCATCGTATATAAATTGCATGGCATGAGGTGTTCCGGCATAACTTGATCCCCAGATACCATTGGAGTAACGGGTTTGATAAATAGCGGGTTGCCTCATGAGGTTTTCAATAAGAGTACTGCCGGCTGCATCTTTTATATCTGTACTTCTAACGGATATATCGAAGCCAAATGCGATGTATTTGTTCATGGTATAGCTGTTGTTGGAACGAACACCATAGCGCGTGTAATCCGAGTTCGGCATGTGGGAATCCTGCCAGGAGTAGTTTATCGAGGTATTTGAACTAAACTTATCCGTACCTACTGAGAAACCGAGGTAGTGCTGGGTTTGAGCAGCAGTTTTCTGGTAGGCTTCCTGCATCATATCCGTATTTGGATAGGCATCGCGGTCGGTTGCATTTTTCCAGGTTTCTATTTTATCTGCTCCATAAATTGCGCCCCCGGGTACACCGGCATCGCTGCGCAAGTCGTTTCCATTGGCTTCATCGTACATGGTCATATAATCCCATGCCGAAGCATTTTTAGGAATTTCGAGTGGAGTAGTGAAACCAACCGAACCTTTGTATGTTACATTCACCTTATCTGTTTTCCCGTGTTTGGTGGTAATCAGAATTACACCGTTTGCTGCACGCGAGCCATAAATTGCCGAAGACGCTGCATCCTTCAGGATGGACATGGATTCAATGTCGTTCGGGTCAACTGCATCCACTGAGGACGATACTCCATCCACCAATACCAGCGGGTTATTATCATTTATAGTACCAATGCCACGTATACGTATGGAAGTTGATTCCTTACCAGGCTTGCCGTTGTTGGAGGTTACAGTTACACCGGCAGCCATTCCCTGCAAGGCTTGTGATGTCTGAATAGTACTTCTCTTTGCTATCGCTTCGCCTTTCAGTGATTCTACAGAACCTGACAGGTTTACTTTTTTCTGGGTACCATACCCTACTACAACAAACTCTTCCAGAGTTTTAGCATCAGGCAAAAGTGTAATGTCTAAAACTTCTTTACCGGTAATATCCATCTTTTGGGAAAGATAACCGATAAAGGAAAATACAAGAGTTTTGTTTTGTGCGGGAACACTAATTGAATAGGTTCCATCTACATTAGAAACCACGCCAGTTGTAGTTCCTTCAATTAAGATGCTAACCCCCGGCATGGGTTCGCCTGTTTCAGAGGTTACGGTTCCTTTTAGAACCCTCGACTGCCCAAATCCATAAATACTTATGGAGAGCAGAAATAAAAGTAGTAATTGTTTCATAAAACTGATGTTTAGTTAGTGATTAATGATTGGTGATTATTGGTAAAAATTTTTGTTCAGTAAATTCCAATTTCAAATATGGATGCCGGGGTATTTCCCGATTGGGACTCTACGTTAATAATTATTTCAGAAGTAACTATTGGATTGGCAAACTCAATATTTTGAATTGTCTGATGATTATCGTCCACCTGGTAAACTACCCTGTTTTGATCGTCGGTTATTCTGTATTTCTTTATGCAATACGGAATAACATCCTCCGGATGACCCATTTGTGACGACTCCATGGGATGATCGAAGTCGGTATCAAAATACAGTATGATTTTTTTGATGGTTTGCGGGCTATCCCAGCTTAACGTTAACGATGGGCTGGTATCTTCGCGGCCGGCAACCCAGGCGTTGGGAAGAATATGGGGCCTGGTAAAACCATTCACTAAATTCTCAACGGCAAAAACAGGGATTCCGGGAGAAATAGTCATGGCTATATTCTGACCTTTAGGCCTGCGTTCCGGGCACCAGAATTCGAAGGATTCGAATCCGCTACTTTCGGGTGGCACCTGCTTTCCGTAATTATTAACAGCGGGATTTATTTTATTGAATACCGAAACTATGCCCGTAATAAGCTCTTCACTGCAACGTATTTTAACATTCGCGTTCTGCCTGAAAATGATAAAACCATAGCGGTTTTCCTTTAAGGTTTCGGTGAAGGATATTTTTACCTGCTGAATTCCCTGTTTTAAATCAATACATTGCTTTTCGATTAAAACATCAGGGGTATAATTCTGAATTTTTGAACTCACCATAAATTCAACCTCCAGCGATGTTCCAATCTGAGCATCTACCATTACCTCAAAACTGTACAGGGTATCCTTCTCTAATGGCAAAAGTTGTCCGGCGGATGCTTTAAGATCCGACCAGGAACCACTGAATGAAATCTGCTCAAGTATTAATGTGCTTGATGCTTCTATTTTTGCCTGGGCAGCTAAATTGGCGGATTGATCAATTGGAACCAAGGGAATGCTTTGGCCTGTAATATTTAGTTCGTTCTGAAGCAATTTAATAGTTTCAGGAGCACAAAAGTCAGCAGGAGCAAGGTTTAGTTTGCTGCACAATGCCGCTGCCATTCCTACCGCCTGACCTCCATGTGCCGATGTTGCCATAACCCTTGTTGAACCAAAAGCGACATGCGAAACACTAATCAAACGCCCGGCAACAAACATGTTTTTAATGTCATTGCTGATAAAACAGCGGTAAGGGATTTCATAAATTCCTTTGGAATGATACTGGTTGCAGCTGGGTAGTTCGGAGAAAACCCCGTCGGCAGGATGCAGGTCGATGGCCCAACCGCCAAAAGAAACGGCATCGTAGAAATGAGCCTGCTTAACCACATCCTGTTGTGTAAGCATGTAAGGTCCTTCAAACCGGCGGCTTTCGCGTTTGCCCGGAATTGTTCCTACCCATTCGAGGGTCAGGTTTTGGGCATCAGGGAAAGTGCCTGAGTTTTTAATGTAATCCCAAACTCCGTAGATCACACTCCAGAGTTCCCATTTAATTTCTTCGGTATCGTGAATGGTATCACCTCTTCCACCAAACTCGAACCACCAGAAATTACAGCCCATCTGACCGGTTTTAATACTTTTGAATTTTGGTATTTTGGTGATATCCTTTAATGCAAAAGAAGGAGCAACGTATTTTACAGGTTTGCCGGCGTCTTTGCTATAGAAATACATGGTGTGGCCCAGCAGTTCGCCATATTCGGCAGTAGGAGTAAATCCTTCGCCAAATTCAGCTTTGGTTTCGGCTCCCATGCGGAAGGCTGCTCCTGCTTTGTACCCGACAATGCCATCGCCGGAAGCATCGCAAAACAAAGGAGCCGTCAACACATATTCAGTAGAATTCTGGCTGCAAAAAGCCGTAAGAGAAGAAATGGCAGAATCGTTCTTTTTTTCAAGGTCGCTAACCGAAGTATTCAGAAGCAAGGTAATGTTGGGCTCGTTGGTAACTTTTTCGAGTAAAATGGTATCGAAAATAATGGCATTGCCTTCCTTGTTTCTGTAAAGGTTCTCCACTAAAATTTCGTCGATCACTCCACCTTCGCGCGACCAGCGATTATTGTTACCCAAATGAGAGGTAGCACCGAGAATCCAAAGTCGTACTTCGCTCGAACCATTTCCGCCTAGTACCGGCCGATCCTGAACCAGCACAACCTTGATGCCTTTGCGTGCAGCTGTAATCGCGGCGCAGGTACCTGCCATTCCGCCACCTACAACTACCAGGTCTGAATTTAACGCAACCTGCACATTTCTCCGTTTTACCAGAGACAAATCATGTCGTATCATAAAGGAATAATTATTTTTTTTTTAATGATTTGGAGAGTATCCTAAGTCCAATCAGGAGCAAGAGAAAAGACATGCCTAAAACATATATTTTCCCGTTGGGAGCCATTAGTCCTAAAACGCCAATAATCAATCCGGTTACTAAAATTCCGATGGCAATCATGCGTAACCCTTGCTTGTTTCCACCTGATGATTCCTCCGCCGGATCAGTAGTATTTTCAATAGCAATCTTTTCCCCGACCATTTGCTGAAACCTGACATATTCGTCCCCATCTGCTTTTCGTAATCTCAGATAGATTTCAGTAATGGCAACAAGTACAGCGGGAACACCAACTCCCAGGATCATTTCGCCAGCTCTCGACAAGCTAAAATCGATTAAAGACGGAATTAAAAATTTGAACGAAAGGGTTATTGCCAATGAAATTAATGTTGTTGCCAGAACAGTTTTCCCGGTTTGTTTCTTCGAAAACAGCGACCAAATTAAAGGCAGATACATGGGAGCTCCGGTTAAGGCGGCTACACTTAACACTACTTCCTTGGCACCACCCATAAACGGCACCATCATTGCAATGCCAATGGTAATGAGGCCAAATACAAAAGTTGAGATTTTGGCGATCTGCATGAGTTGTTTTTCGGATGATTCGGGGAAACGGGTTTTAAACAAATCGTTGGTAATTACGCCAGCCGAAATATTCAATACGCCCTGCACCGAACTATTGGTGGCAAATACCAGACTGATCAGCATTAATCCGAGCATACCGGCAGGCAATACTTCTTTGCACATCATCAGGTAAGCCCCTTCATCCTGCAATCCACTCAATTCCGGATTCAAAGCGCGGTAGATCATGGGAGGAAGCATCCAGATAACCGGGCTGATTACATATAAAGCTCCAAAAAGCCATCCTACTTTGCGGGCATCCCTGGGCGATGAAACAGAAGTATATCTCTGAACAAAACCCCATTGACCACTTAAATAGAAGAAGTTATATAAACCAAATCCAAGCAGAAAACTCCAGGTATAGTCGTGATTGGTGAGATTAAAAAATCCTTCGGAAGGCAATGAGTTAAAGAATTGTTCGATTCCGCCAACTTTATCGAGTGCCAGGGGAACTACAATAATAGCAGCCGCTGTAAGTATCACAAACTGAAGAACATCGGTAACCACAACGGCCCAAAGCCCTCCAAGTGTAGTATATATGATAACAATCAAACCTAAAAGACCAATTGACAGGTAAAGCGGTATACCGGTTGAAACCTCCAAAATACGGGAAACCGAATACAAATACACCCCTGTCATAAACACCATAATTGACAAGTATATATAGGAATAGGACTTTTGAACATTAACGCCAAGCCTGTCGGAAATATATTCAGCCGCTGTAAGCGATTTGGTTTTGTGCCATTTGGGCGCTATGAGAAAACCTACCAAAAAACCGGCAATACTCATGGTCCATTGTATCGATATGGCAACCCAACCGGAAGAGTACGCAATAGAGCCCCACACTACAAACGTTCCGGCTGAAACGAATCCCATAAACAATGACAGGCTGTTGATCCACCAGGGAACAGCACCACCGGCGGCAAAAAAGGATTTCATATCCTTGCCTGAAGTCTTTGAAAACGAAAGCCCGATAAAGAAAATAAGGAGCGAGAAAAGTACAATTACTATGTAGTCAGTTATTGTCATTTTTTATTCGGGTTTGATGTGTTTGAAAACCTGTGCAATATATGTTAATCTTTTTCCCACAAAAAAACAAAAAAAGCAAAATTTATCCGGAAACGTTTTCGGAAACGTTTGCAAAATACGGAACCGTTTCCGAAAACGTTTGCAAAACACGGAACCGTTTCCGAAAACGTTTGCAAAATACGGAACCGTTTCCGAAAACGTGTCCTCATAATTGAAACATTTCCGAAAAATACGTTATCTTTGTACAGACCACTTGCTAACCGATAAATCGTAAACGAATGAAACACATAACAATAAAGGATGTTGCAAAAGAATTAAACCTTGCAATTTCTACCGTTTCGAGAGCGCTTAACGACAAATACGACATAAGAAAAGAAACGAGAGACCTGGTTTTAAAGACGGCTCACGAAATGGGCTACTCGCCGAATCCCATAGCACGAAGCTTACTCAAACAATGTACCAATCAGATTGGGGTTGTCATTCCTGAGTTTATCAATGCATTTTTCCCGGAAGTAATTATCGGGATACAGGAAGTTTTTATCAAAAAAGGCTACCAGGTGCTTATTATGCAATCGGGAGAATCGAGTATTACTGAGCTCGAAAATGTAAAGACCCTGGAAAATAATATGGTTGACGGCATGATTATGTCGCTATCGCTTGAAACTAAAAATGTAGACTATTATAAAGAAATGATCAGGCATGGCTTTCCTTTGGTGTTTTTCAACCGTGTCTCGAACGAACTTGAAACTTCAAAGGTTTTGATTGATGACTATAAATGGGCGTTTTTCGCAACCGAACATTTAATTTATCAAGGCTATAAAAAGATATTTCATTTTGCAGGTCCGGCTGGATTGATGTTTACACAGAACCGTAAAAACGGCTTTCTGGCTGCGCACCGAAAGCATAAATTAACTATCGACGACAGCAGCATTATCGAAGCAGGATTGTTGATCAGTGATGGCGAACGGGTAATGGAAAAACTGATCAATGAAAATAACCTTCCCGAAGCCATATTCGCGGTAAACGATCCAACGGCTATAGGTGCCATGAAAACATTAAAAAAACACGGATACAAAATACCCGGCGATGTGGCATTAGTTGGTTTTACTGAAACAAAAATGGCCGAATTGATAGATCCTCCACTGACCAGCGTCACCCAACCTGCTCATGAAATAGGAAGAACGGCAGCCCTCCTGCTGCTGGAGCAGATCGAATCAAACGGAATTTTTGTACCTCAAACAGTGATACTGAATGGCCGGTTAAACATTCGTGAATCGTCAATAAAATTGAAATAGAGGATAATTCCTTTCAATTAAGGATTGATTTTTCAGGTAATCAACCATATAGGCACAAAAAACAATCAACGCTATTCCTTTCAAAATAGCGTTAATTGCAATTCAATTCTACAAATGATATTAATCTTTATAACCATAAGAATAGAATTAATAATAATGATTTTATTTGGACAACAAATTCTCCAGATCGTGGCCTGGGCTTTTTAATTCACCCATCGCTTGTTGTAGATTCCATAAGTGGTTTTCCAATAGGGTTTTCCGATATCAAAGTGTGGAATAGGCCAAATGAGAAGATAAACAAGGATGAAAGAGAATAAATTAAACTACTATCGAAGAGAAAGAATCTTATAAATGGATAGAGTCGTCCATGAAGACGAAAACTGCTCTCTCTGAAGCAAAAATGGTTATTATAGTTCAAGATAGAGAGGACGATATTTATGAGCAATTTGCTAGTATTCATGCAAATTATGTTTCGGATAAGGATTACTATCATTGGTTTGCCATTCGGGCAAAAAAAATTATATTCCATTACATTAGTAACCGACAAACTCTTTAAATGAACAAGTCGGTCAACCGAAGCTGACCAACTTGTATCTTTACTGTGTAAACTTCCAATTTATACAGCATGAGCGAAAGTACGAATAAAAATTTAGTCGGTCAGCCGATCTTGACACAAGTTTTATCCTTAGTTAACAAAAACAAGTTCAGTGGATTAGTAAAGAAACATAAATCAGACAGATACTACAAGAAGTTTGATACATGGACGCATTTTGTAAGCATAATGTTTGGTATGTACAGCCGATGCGACTCAGTTACCGAGATAGTGGAAGGCATGATTGGTTGTGTTGGTAAACCAGGTCATTTTGGGCTTTCAGAAGTGCCACCCAAAAGCACAATAACAGATGGTAACCGCGAGCGCGACAACAAGTTCTTTGAATCATTATATTTTAGTTTGGTTAATCGCTACTCTAGTTTTTTGTCGTCCAGCCGAACCATTGGGCTAAACGTAAAAGAACTGTTTATTGTCGATTCCACAACTATCCAGCTGTTTAGCAGTCTTGTTTTTAAAGGTGTGGGACGCAATCCCAAAAATGGAGGCAAGAAAAAAGGAGGCTTGAAAGTTCATATGCTTATAGATGCGTTACAGGATGTAGCTAAGTTTGTAAAAATAACAGCAGCGAAAGTTCATGATAGCAAGTTTTTAAACGACTTGACACTTAACCCCTATAGCATGGTAGTATTTGATAAAGCTTACAATCATTACAAACTCTTTGCCAAGTGGACGGAAAACAAAATATGGTTTGTTACCCGCATGAAGGACAACGCGGTGTATGAAGTTGTAGAAATCGTGCATGAAACTGTCATACCAGAAGGGAAAGCAGGCGTATCGAAAGAAGAGAAGATAAACCTGTGTTATAAAGAAAGTCCGAAAAGTAAAGAGGTTAAGACATTGTTATTGCGAAGAATAACTTATCGGGATGATAAAGGACGTCTGTATGTGTTTATCACCAATAATATGGTGCTTACAGATCAAGATATTGCCGATATCTACAAACAGCGCTGGCAGATAGAGTTGTTGTTCAAAAAAATGAAGCAAAACTTTCAGTTGCATTGCTTTTATGGCGAAAGTGAAAATGCTATTCGCATTCAGATTTGGTGTACGCTTATCGCTCAACTGCTATTGACCGTATTACAAAGAAAAACAAAAACAAAAAAGGCATTTTCTACTGTTGCCTGTTTAGTGAGGCAACATTTGTTGAGTTACTTGAATTTGGAAGAATTGCTCATTAACTCAAAGCGATTCTATGATAAGTATCACAGAACCGTTGATTATAGTGATAGTTTGTTCCCATCAACAGGATAAAATAGGGGGGCTTGATTTTTTAAATGAAATTATTACGCCTGAATATCAATATATTGTAAACGAAATATGCCGACTTTGGAGTTTAGTCGGTTAACAATGATAAAAAATCATAATCTGAAGAATAAAACCTGATAGGCTGAAAAAGAACGAAGACATGATCAGGAATTTAAAACCGTGGGTTGAATCCTTCGGAAGAAGGCTCTGCAAAGACACCCGGGTGAGCCGCTGCTGGAAGCCATTAGCGAAGCGAGAGAATGAAGTATGAAATAATGCAAATCTATGGGGGACAACTTTTCAACTCCACATGTTTCATATAGCTGATAATCAGCTATATGGCAATTTCACTATTTTTTAATAAAAACATAACTACCTCGTAATCTGCAATATAAAAAATACATTGTTTTTAATTGACAGCTTTTTTAGGCGTAAATTTACAAGTTGGGTTAACAATGCCTTAAAGAAATTTCAGGCAGCGCCTAGTTAACCGGCAGAATACGGTTCATACCAAAACCCAGAAATCCATAAGTGATTTCTGTTTTTATAAGATTTTTACCTTTCGGTATCTGGTATTTTGCAGTAAAAATTCCTGTATTCAATCCGGTTTCAACAACTTCGAATTTGGTTGCCTGTTTATTACCACTTTTGATTTCCACCCAACCTTTATCGACTTTATTCCAGTCCTGGTTCAGGGCCGCTTTCAATTCAACGGTAATGGTTTGACCCGGTTTGGCTTGAGTGATTTCAATTTTCGATTCTGCATCAAACAGTTTGATCTGCTGACTTCCCAATGTAGCAAAAGTCACGGTTGCTTCCCAACCCCGGTTCGAGACACACCACCCTTCGGTAGCATACGCATTCTTTCCAAACACCTGTCCTTCATTCTTACCCACTATTTTTTCAACAGTTTTTGCAATCGGGAACTGGTTATCCAAAGGAGTTCCATCAAGCGTACCGCGAACCAAACCAAGCCTTCCATACCCATCAGGATGAGCCTGTGGCCAACCATCTTCTACACCGTCCCAGAAACCGCCGATTTTCACGCGTTCATCGCTTTTATTGCTCAGGTGTGTGCCAACCGGATTGACCCCAAAAACGAAATCGACCTGTGCCCAGCCCAAATCTCGCAATGCCTTATCGTTTAACAAATAAGCCACGGCAAACATTGATCCGCCCAATGCCGGCGCCCCGCCCAGTTCCTTTGTTTTGGCGTGTGCCCATTCGGTTTCGCTGTGCATCCGGTATTTCCAAAAATTATTGGTTTTCTGTTTCATGTGGTTGGCCCAGGCAGCCAGTTTTTCTTTTGTTCCAGCGGGAGCCTGATCAGGAGCCACCATCAGGAACCAGGCCAAAGCTTGTGGCGTGATGTGCTCGGCATTGCGGATCCACCACATCTGCCGTGGATTGTTGAAATCCCAGTTGGAAATGATATCCTGAGCGCTTTCCTGCGCATATTTCATGAATTTTTCAGGATGCCCGTCTTTCTCATTTTTCTCACACAAATACATAAACAGGTTGCTGAAAACCGATTGGCCGAAAGCATTTCCCATTTCGTTGAATTCCTGGAACCCGGAATCAACCCATTTTATACTGTAAGTCCAGTAGCGCACTACTTTATGGCGATCATATTTTTCCCAGTTATCCAGACAAACTTTCCGGTACTTCTGGTATTTTTCTTCTGAAAGGTATGGTTTCAGGAACGAGTGATAAGCAGCACAAACAGCAGCCAGCTGATCAAGCGTATTCCAGTAATCGTAATTCATACGCGGCTGACCTTCATACCCAAGCGTGCCATGACGGTAACCTGTTGGTCCATTGTAATCCACATATTTGTAGGCAAATTCGGCATGCCAGAGAATAAGATCGATCAGATCGGGCACGTTTTTATCACCCAATTCCGATTTCCAGTTGTCGTAAAGCGCCGGATTGGCTGCATACTGCAATACTTCGAAAACCGCTTCGAGACCATAAGCACCACCATCACGCGAAGGACCGCCACCATATACTTTCGACATATCGTATTTGTTCAAATCATCGTAACCACGAACATCGGCAAAAAAGTCGTAGGCCAGTTTTGACGATACTTTTTCCATCAAATGGTC
>JBBSDG010000084.1:0-12884 GCA_038249635.1 Bacteroidales bacterium
ATTGGCTTCACCGTTTTGAGTAAGCATAAGTGCAACAAGCGGCTTGTTGTGTGCAAATACTTTTTTCTTTATTGAATATTTTTGTCCGTTGATCATAACCCGACTTAATATCTTTTCTTCCTTTGCATCCGGTGTAATTCTCCGGCAAAGCCATGCTCCTTCACCGGGGATATCACGGTTATAATAAATTGAATTGCCCGAAGCTTTTAATGACCATAGTTCATCCTGCATACTGGCATATGCATCATCCCATTCCTTCAGTAAAGTTTCTGTTCCGGGAATGCTGTCTAGAATACTCAACGTAAGCTTGACCTCGGCCTTGCTGAAGTCAAGCATTTCCTTTTCATTGGCTTTTCTTGACATCCAGAAATAGGGATCAGAGATTTTTTTACCATAGATGAGAGTGTCAAAAGATTCAGTTCGGGCTACAGGATAGTTAAACTGAGCAAAACATGAAAGAGTGACCGTGGTTAAACAGACCAGCAAATAAATACGAAGAAATTTAGTCATAGGTTGATTGTAAAGCCTTTGATTGATATTATGGTTTTTTACAAATTACTGGAACTCGTTTAAATCTGCACCTTTTTACAGTGTTACGAATCCATTGCTTCGTGTTAACATAGCTATGATATATAGCATTTTAATTAATGTCAAAATCCACTATGGAAAACAAATAGTTGCCAAAAAAGTTTTTCGCTTACCAGGCTTGTGCTGCCAGCAAACCAAAACTATTATAAGTCATTACTATTCAGGTTACTCAACATGTAAATACAATCCAACACCGTAATAACTTCTAGTTAAGACTTTGCCATTTTAACAACAGAACTGAACGAATTCATAAAAGAAGAAAGTTGTCTTCTGCATTGTGAAAACTGTCATGAATATTCAGTGGTAATTAATTATGAATAAAAAACATATGTCATGTAAGAAGAAAGAATAATATATATATTTAAATTGAATTATTTGTTGTTTCAATTAAAAACTGCTAACGACATGCATCCTTAAGTAGGATGCTTTCATCATTTTGTTTCGGATTTGCCTTTTTGGCAAATAAGATGAAAGATATTGTATTAAAAACAAAAAAGTGAACAAATATAAATATTATACCCCCCTATTTGTCCCTTATAAAAATAGCCAAAACATAAAATACTATAAAATAGATTCACTATAATTTTTTGTAGCCCTTCAACAGGGCTAGTATACATTAATATATATAAATGATAAACAGTGTTTTACAAATCATTAATATGTTTGGGAATTGATAAGGGGATTAAAAATGGTGGTATGGTATTAATGGCAGGCTTTCAGGATGCAGAATGAAAAGTAATATACTTTAATAAAGTCTTATGCAACTATAACTTTGACACCCGCATCATTTAAACGTTTCTTGTCATCTTCTGTGATTCCGGAATCAGTAATAACGGTATCAATCCGATTGAGCTTACAAATAAAAGCCAGGCTTTTACGAAGGAACTTTGAAGAGTCAGCTACCACAATCACTTCCCGCGCAACCTCTATCATTACCTGGTTCAGATAGGCTTCTTCCAGATTTGGAGTTGAAATGCCATTCGTAGTGTCAAATCCATCAACACCAAGGAAAACTTTATCTACGTAGAAATTCTTAAAACTCTTCTCTGCGAGCGGGCCTATCAGCGAAAGTGAATTCTTCCGCAATACGCCACCGGGAATAATAAGGTTGATCTCGTTGTTCGATACAAGCTGATTGGCGATATTCAACGCATTTGTAATTATAGTTATGTTGCTCAACGATGGCGACAGGTTTTTTACGACTTCGAGTGTGGTTGTTCCTGAATCAATAATTACAGTATCGGAGTCTTTAATTAATTGAGCCGCAGCCTTTCCGATCCTGGTTTTTTCAGGCATATTCAACTTGTGCTTTTCCCCCAAATGCTGGTCGTAACTTACAACATGTGTTACACTCATAGCACCCCCACGTGCACGAATTAAAAGTTTTTTACTTTCGAGTTGTTCCAAATCGTTTCGAATAGTAACTTCACTTACGCTAAACTCATTACTGAGTTCATTAACGAAAACCTGATTATTTACAGATAGTAGTTGCAGTATCTTAGATCTGCGTTCAACTGTATTGTGTTTGTTAGGTGTTTTCATAAACAAAACTTTATGCCAATTTATTAAATCAAAATTGCACCTTTTTAATTTAACCTACAAACATTTTATTCAATATTTTTTCGAAGGGATTAAAGAGCATCCGGCAATAATAATTATTTATAACAATGAAAAATTTAAAACTGCATATAAAAAGGCATAAAAATATTTATTTATTTAAACGTAATGATAAAAAATATTATATATTTGCATCGAAAGTAAACGAAAGATAATCTATAAATTTATTCTGATGAATATACTGGGATTTTCAGAACAAGACCTGAATACAAAAGTTGGGGAATTAACCAAAAAAGAAATCTGGGGGCAGCCTGCACTTTGGGAAACCATTTATGAAAAGGTATTAAAGGAAAAACAAAAATTATTATCCTTTATTGGGAATGCTACTTCAAACGAAAACCTGAATATCATTCTCACCGGGGCAGGGTCAAGTGCATTTATAGGACAGTCGCTTACCGGTGTATTCAAGCGCAATTTTAAAAAGAATGCAATGGCTATTGCAACTACTGACCTGGTTACACATCCATTAGATTATCTTGATTCAGAAATACCCGTATTGCTGGTTTCGTTTGCACGCTCGGGAAATAGTCCTGAGAGCGTGGCAGCAGTATGTATAGCAGACAAGATATGTTCGAAAATATTTCATCTTATAATAACCTGCGATGCTTCGGGCGACCTTGCTCAGTATAAAACAGATTCAACAAAATGTGTTTTTATATTGCCTGCAGAAGCAAATGATAAAAGCCTGGCGATGACGGGGAGCTACTCAGGCATGTTGCTTGCAGGGTTACTTATTGCCAGGATAAATGAAATAAATGAACTTAAAAACCAGGTTGTAACTTTACAACAATATGCCCGGAAATTACTTGCTCAGACAAAAGAATTCCGGCAGCTGGCTGAGATGAATTTTGAAAGGGTTGTATTCCTGGGTTCCGGGCCACTTTTAGGAACTGCCACCGAATCGCATTTAAAAGTACAGGAATTAACGGATGGTAAAGTTATATGTAAAAATGATTCATTTCTGGGTTTCAGGCATGGGCCAAAGGCTGTAATTGATAAAAGTACCATGGTATTCCTGCTTTTTTCGAATCAACCCTATGTATTTCAATACGAAAATGATTTGATTGAATCGTTGAATTACGGGCAAAAACCACTTGTAATAGCAGGCATTATCGAATCAGAAACTTCGAAACTTCCGCTTCATAAACTTTTTACTTTGGCTGATCATGGCGAAAAACTTGATGAAGAATTCCTGCCCGTATGTTTCATCCTTCCGGCACAGATGATTGGTTATTATAAAAGTCTTCAACTGGGGCTTGACCCTGATATGCCTTCTGCCAGTGGAGCAATTTCGCGGGTGGTAAAAGGTGTTGTTATTTATCCTTTTAATCCAATAAAATAATGAACAGTTCCATCAGAGATAAAGCAGCTTCGCTAAACCTTCCGCTAATGGATTACATCCTGCGAAGGATTGATGAAATATCTCTGCATGATGGCGTAAAAAGAACCATTTTCGCCGCATGTCCTAATTCAATCGCGGTCATTAAAGCATCTTTGCGTTCAGCCAAACGCTGGAACAGTCCCATAAAATTTGCAGCAACTCTTAACCAGGTTGATACCGACAGAGGTTATACCAACCTGAACCAAAAGGAATTTGTAAATACCATTAAGCTTGAAGCTGAACGGATAAATTTAAAAGTACCGGTTATTGTGGCTGTGGATCATGGAGGACCCTGGTTAAAAGACATTCAGTCTGTTGAGAAATGGAATTTTGACAAATCTTTTGAAGCCGTAAAAAAATCTTTTGAAGCATCGGTGGAAGCCGGTTACGATCTTATACATGTGGATCCTACCGTTGATATAACGCTTACTGGCGGTGAAAATATCTCAATTGAAGTAGTTGCCAAACGCACGCTCGATTTAATCGAACATACCGAAAATTTCAGGAGGGCAGGTGGTTATTCCCGTATTGCCTATGAGGTTGGTACCGAAGAAGTTCATGGAGGGCTGGCTGATATGAAAACTTTCCGTAAATTTCTGGATCTGTTGAAATACGGATTGGCGGAACTTGGATTGACAGAGGTGTGGCCGTGTTTTGTTGTTGGCAAAGTAGGAACAGATCTGCATACCACAACATTCGATGCTGCCACGGCAAAGGAACTCACGAGAGTTGCCAGGTTATATGGAAGTGTAATAAAAGGGCACTATTCCGATGGAGTTACAAATCCTGAAGCTTATCCTTTGTCGGGCATGGGTGCAGCAAACGTAGGTCCGGAATTCACTGAAGCTGAATACAAAGGATTAACAGAACTTGAAATTATTGAAAAGAACTATCATTCGCAGGGTAAAGTAGCCCGGTGTTCCGACATTGGATTAACTTTACGCAATTCAGTTGTAAATTCGGGGCGCTGGAAAAAATGGCTTCAACCCGGGGAAGATTCCGGAAATTTCGAAAATTTGTCACCGGAACGCCAGGATTGGCTTATCAGCACAGGCTGCAGGTACATCTGGCAAAATACGGAAGTTCTTGCTGCCAGGATGCAGTTATATGAAAATCTTCAGGCACATGGTATCCTGGCAGAGGAAATTGTACTTTCCTTTATTGAAAGGGCAATGGATAAATACTTTGCTGCTTTCAACCTCCGGAATTTAAATGATTTATTATAAACGAAATGTAAGGATGAAAATATTTGATGTAATAGTTGTTGGTGAACTTAACTTGGATATCATAATGAATGGTATCGACCGGTTTCCGGAAATAGGAAAGGAAATCCTGGCTGGGAGCCTTGACATGACCTTGGGCAGTTCATCTGCTATTTTTGCCAGCAACCTTAGTTCCCTGGGATCAAAAGTTTCTTTTCTTGGAAAAATAGGGAAAGACGGATTTGCTATAACTGTTCTGGAAAGTTTGCAGTTAAAAGGAGTTGATACCTCGAATATCATTCAATCGGATACCTTAAACACCGGTGCCACAATTGTACTTAATTTCGGCGAGGATCGCGCCATGGTTACCTACCCGGGTGCCATGGAGGATCTGAAGCTGAAAGACATCAATTTCGAACAATTAGCTACTGCCAGTCATCTTCATTTTTCTTCCGTATTTCTTCAACCGGGAATACGAAACGATCTGCCAAAACTTTTCAAAAAGGTAAAGTCGTTCGGTCTTACTACTTCTCTCGATCCGCAATGGGATCCAGCTGAAAAATGGGATGTAAATTTGTTGGAATTATTACCGCAACTGGATGTTTTTATGCCAAATAGATCCGAGTTCCTTGCGCTTACATCAACGGCTTCGCTGGAAGAAGGAATTGATAAAATAAAAAAGCTGGCTCCCAACCTCACCATTGTTGTGAAAGATGGGGCGAACGGAGCTTATGGCTGGAATAAAGCCGAATCGATTCATCAACCGGCTATTCTGAATGAAGAAGTGGTGGATTGCATTGGTGCAGGTGACAGCTTTAATGCCGGATTTATCCACAAATATACGAAAGGAGAATCCCTCAAACAATGCCTGGAATACGGTGCCATAACAGGAGCTGTTTCAACAACCAGGGCGGGAGGAACAGGTGCATTTGAAAGTATGAAGTTGATAAATGAAATGGCTTTGCGCATTTCGCTTAACAAATCTCACAATTAATCAAGGAATGACATTACAGGAAAAATTACTTCAATACAAACTGGAAGGCAGGGCGCTACTTGCTGCCAACTTTTATAATTTCGAAACTTTAGCCGGTATTTTGAAAGCCGCACAGGAGTTAGATGAGCCTGTTATTTTGCAGCTTTCTGAAAGTTCAATCAATTACCTTGGACTCGAAGTATCGGCTAAACTTGCCCGCGCCGGCTTATCGCAATTCGGTGTCGAAGGCTGGCTGCACCTCGATCACGGGGCAAGTCCGGAATTGGCTCTCCGATGTCTCGAAGCCGGTTTCGACAGTGTGATGATTGATGGCAGCGAAAAACCCTTTGAAGAAAATGTTAGGATAACCCAGATGGTGGTTGACATGGCTAAACAATACGGTGCCAATGTGGAAGCCGAACTTGGATTTATAGCTAAGCTTGGCCAGGAGCAGGACTCAGATGGTTTTACACGCCCTGAACAAGCCCGTGATTTTGTGGCTCAAACTGGAGTAGATGCGCTTGCAGTGGCCATTGGCACGGCACATGGATTTTACAAGCAGGAACCCAAACTTGATCTCGAAAGGCTTAGCCAGATCAATGCAATTACACCTGTTCCCCTGGTATTGCATGGTGGATCAGGAATACCCGATGAAATGTTGCGTAATGCAATTAAACGAGGTATCGTGAAAGTAAATCTGGCTACCGATTCGAAAAACGCTTTTATGAAAGAACTTAAAAATGTTCTTTTTAATTCAGATGAAATTGATTTGCGCAAAACCTTCCCTCCTGCCATTGAAGCAGTAAAAGAGCTTATTGTTCGTAAAATAAGGGTTGTAAGTATGAAGTAAATAATAATTTCTGAAAAATGAAAAAACAAATAATCTTGATTGCGGCAATAATATTTCTGGGTTTTTCTGCTTTTTCGCAGCATGATGCCAGCGATAGGCTTCTGTTAAAAAATTTCCATCCTGTTTCAATATATGCCATTCCGGTTACCATTCCTGCAAAGGCTAAGTTTCCTGTAATTGATATGCATTCGCATCCGTATGCGATGAATGCACAAGAACTTGCTGACTGGGTTAAAACAATGGATGAGATGGGAATTACCCGTACAATTATCCATACCATGGCAACAGGTTATGAGTTTGATTCGTTGGTAGATGTATATGGGAAATACCAGGGAAGATTCGAACTGTGGTGCGGCTTCGATTATACCGGTTACGATAAGCCAGGATTTGGTCCTGCAGCAGTAAAGGAACTTGAAAGATGCTATAAAAAAGGAGCAAAAGGAGTTGGCGAACTGGGAGATAAGGGAGAAGGCGAGCTTTACTCCAAACCAGTTGCAGGATACGGAATGCATATAGACGATCCCCGGATGAAACCACTTTTACAGAAATGTGCTGAACTGCAAATGCCCATAAATATTCATATAGCCGAGTCTTTCTGGATGTACCTGCCTTCCGACAGCACCAACGACGGACTTATGAATGCCGCTGAATGGCATGTGAACCTCAAACCCGGAATGTTCGATCATGGTCAGTTGGTACAATCGCTCGAAAATGCTGTTCGCGATAATCCAAAAACAATTTTTATTGCCTGTCATTTTTTGAATTGCGACTACAATCTTTCAAAAGCAGGAGCCTTGCTTGATAAATATCCTAACTTGTATCTCGATATTGCTGCCCGTTATGCCGAAACAGCTACTATTCCCCGCTATATGCAGAAATTTTACACCCGTTATCAGGACAGGCTGCTTTATGGAACCGACATGGGTATGGAGAAGCATATGTACCAGGTTACGTTCCGCATATTGGAAACACTGGATGAACATTTTTATGAATCAGAATTCTCCACCTATCATTGGGCCATGAATGGTTTCGGGCTTAGTGATGAAATACTGAAAAAACTCTATATGTCGAATGCACTTAAGATACAGCGTTATGAAAATAAGCGTTAATAATTCTCTTTTCTGGTTGGTAGCTGCTGTGGTAATGATAACAGTTATTTCCTGCTCACCGCAGAAAAGCACTATAAAAAGCGGTGCCCTGAGCATTGAAATTAATGATCAGATGCAGACATTGATAAAGAATGATCTAGCATCAGTTCCGCTGATAAAGGGATTTCAGCCTTCCGAATTCCTGGTAACTAACAGTAATACCATTAGTAACTTTAAGCTCGAAACAAGCACAACCGACAAAATAAGCGATTTAGCCGGTGAAGGGAAATCATGGAAATACGCAGGTGTTTCTAAAAATAGCGGAGAGGAAATAACCAAATTGCTTATTATCAAAACTTATACTGATTTTCCGGGATGGGCATTTTATAAAGTTCAATATGTTAACACTGGAGTAAATGATGTACTTGTAAAAAAATGGGTTAATCATTCGTATTCCGTTGAAAGCAAAAAAGATACACCCGATTTCTGGTCGTTCCAGGCAAGCTCTACAGAAGATCGGAAAAGCTGGGTTCTGCGGGTGCAACCCGGATTTGTCCAGAAGAATTTTCTTGGAATGAATAATCCCGATTATGGTGGTGGAATTCCTGTACTGGATATCTGGCGCAAAGATGCAGGAATTGCCATTGGCCATACTGATCTGAAACCTAAACTGGTTTCGCTGCCTGTTACAATGAATTCCGACTCCGCGAATGCTGAAATAGCCGTTGAATACGCATACCAGGTTGCCGATACCTTACATCCGGGCGATACATTAAATACACTTGAGACTTTTGTAACCGTTCATAATGGCGATAACTTTAAAACGCTTCAACAATATGCTGCCTACATGGCAAAAAAGGGAATCGTTATGCCTGCTTCGGAACCACTGGCTTTTGAACCCATGTGGTGTGCCTGGGGTTACGAACGTAAATTTACTTTGGCCGAAATAATTGGAACTCTGCCAAAAGTAAAAGAACTTGGATTTACCTGGGTTACCCTTGATGATGGATTTCAGCAGGCCGAAGGCGACTGGAATACAAATAAGGATCGGTTTCCAAATGGTGATGCCGATATGAAAAAACTGGTGGATATGATTCATTCATACGGATTTAAGGCTCAACTGTGGTGGGCTCCACTTGCAATTGATCCGGGTTCAAAACTGTTGGCCGAACATCCTGATTTTATTCTGAAAAACGCGGATGGCAGCCCTCAAAAAATTAGTTGGTGGGATAGTTATTATATGTCGCCGGCCTACCAACCGGTACTTGATCATACCAAAGCTATGGTTGATCTTTTTATTAAAGATTGGGGCTTCGATGGATTGAAACTCGATGGCCAGCATCTGAATGCATGCCCTCTTGATTACAATGCATTGCACAATCTGAAAAATCCAAATGAAGCTCCCGAAAGCATACCTTCTTTTTTCAAATTGATTTACGAAACAGCTCACAGTATAAAACCGGATGCAGTTATTCAACTTTGCCCTTGCGGAGATGCAGCATCATTTTATAACATGCCTTACACCAATCAGTTTGTAGCATCCGATCCTGTCGGAAGCATTCAAATCCGATCGAAAGGGAAAACATTTAAGGCGCTGGCACCAAATACAGCTTATTTTGGCGATCATGTTGAACTGAGTGATAATAAGGATGATTTTGCAAGCACCATAGGCATAGGCGCCGTTCTGGGCACTAAGTTTACCTGGCCTAAGGATAATCCGTTTGTTACCGAAGGACATTTTGTTTTGTCAGCCGAAAAAGAAAAAGAATGGAAGAAATGGATTGATATCTATAAAGCACACATGCTTTCGAAAGGCGAATACCTGGGAGGACTTTACGATATAGGCTACGACATTCCCGAAACGCATGTTATCCGTAAGGCTGATACGTTGTTTTACGCATTTTATGCAAAAGACTACCAGGGAAAATTAAATTTGAAAGGACTTTCGGATAAAGTTTACAAAATCATCGATTATGTTGAAAACCGTGATCTGGGAACCATTGAACCCGGTAAGCCAGGTCCGGAAGTAGCTTTTAAAAAACACTTACTCCTAATGGCATATCCGGTAAGTAAAGAATCAGGGAATTAAAAAATGAGCTAAAGTTTTGATAATGTAATGGCAATCAAATAATCACCAATTTATCAATTTAACCAAACCATAATTGTATGAGAAACGGATTACGAAAGGCGCGAATGTTAGGAATGATGCTGGCACTGTTTTGCCTGGTTTCGTCCACATTTGCCCAAACTGTCGTTAAAGGCAGAGTTACCGACGAAAGTAACAATCAGACTTTACCGGGTGTTAGTGTATCAATTAAAGGCACCACCCAGGGAACCATTACAGATGTAAATGGCGATTATTCTATTGCTGTAAAGTCAGCGAACGACATACTTGTTTTTTCCTTCATTGGCTTTACTCCGAAGGAGGTGCTGGTAGGACCGCAAACAAAGGTAGATATAGCTTTGACTGTAAATGCTGTTAACCTTGACGAACTCGTTGTAATGGGATACAGTACAAAAAAACGAACTGAAATTACCAGCGCTGTAACCACTATTTCATCCGATAAACTGATGGATGTTACATCCAATGATATCGGAACCATGCTTCAGGGAAAAGTTTCCGGCATCCAGGTCATTAACAGTTCAGGTGCTCCTGGCTCAGGCTCCGAAATCCGTATCAGGGGCATTTCTTCCATGAGCGCACCGCAGGGTCCGCTTTATGTGGTTGATGGAATTATCGGCGGAACTTTCGATCCTAACGACGTTGAAACAATTACAGTGTTAAAGGATGCCGGAGCAACGGGTATGTACGGATCGCAGGCAAACGGAGGAGTAGTTGTAGTTACAACCAAGAAAGCAAAGGCTAATAAACCCCAGTTCGAGTTTAAGGCCGTGTATGGATTTCGCACCGCCGATCATGGAAATGTGCATATGATGGATACTAAAACCCTATACGATTATCAAAGGGAGTATTTCCGCGATCCTAATCTTTATGTTATCGACGACAGAAAATTCCTGGCGGTTCGACCTTCGTCAATCCTGGATGTGAATACCGATTGGTTATCAGAAGCTTTTAAACCTGCCAGGGTGCAGAATTATTATTTATCCTCATCAGGCAAAAGCGATAAATTCTCCTATTATATCGGAGCCAGTTATTACGATGAAGAAGGCACTTTTATCAATTCCAATTTTCAACGTGCCAACCTGAGAGCGAATACTACCTATAAATTTTCCGACAGAGTTTCCCTTACAAATAATATTAACCTCAGCGGATCGAGAAACAAAGGCACTGATTACATGAATATTTATTATTCATATACCAGTATGCCATGGGATAATCCATACGATGCGGATGGCAACGCCAGAAGTTTCAAAAAAGCCGATGGTATTTGGTCCAAAGACAAGATCAATCCGATACAGGCTGCAGAAAATTCAGAACTCAGCAATAAATCGTTCAATTTTGACTACGATATTAACCTGAATGTTAAAATTTTGGATTGGCTTTCATTTTCAACTACAAACAGGTTGAGTGCTATGGCCTCAATGAATAAAGAATACTATTCAAAAGCGGCAGACAATCTTTCATACTACGGAACAGGTTTCGTAAGTACTCAAGGCAACATGGATTACAGTGGTATTACTACTAATCTTTTAAAATTTAACTTTGTTAAAGCTAAGAGTTCCTTTAGTGGATTAGCAGGATTTGAAGCCCAGGGCGGAAGCAATGATTTCATTTTAGGGTCAGGTATGGGTATTCCTGAGGGACTAAGAGTTCCATCGGTTGCTTCGGGTCAATACTTAATTAGTGGCGCCCCGTCAAGGTCGGTGATGCAATCGTTTATTTCGCAGTTCAACTACAATTATACAGGTAAGTATTTCTTGTCTGCTTCTTACCGTATAGATCAATCGTCGCAATTTGCACCCAATACAAGAACAGCAAAATTCCCCAGCGTTTCAGCGGCATGGCTGCTGAGTAGTGAGGATTTTGCAAAAAACATGACGGTATTTTCAAATCTTAAACTTAAGGCAAGCTGGGGCAAAACCGGAATGAAAGATATTGGCCCATATCGATATATGGAAATGTTCAGTTTCTCCTCGCAGTATGATGCACAGCCTGCAGCGGTTCCTACTCAGATGGCCAATCCTGATCTTACCTGGGAGCAAACAGACCAGATGAATGTAGGTCTCGAAATTGGTTTATATAAAAGAATAAACCTGGAAGTAAATTTTTACAAGAACATTACCAAAGATTTATTAGTTGAAAGGGCTTTACCTCCTTCAGGCGGATTCAGAACACAGTGGCAAAATACCGGAAGTGATATGAACAGCGGAATTGAGCTAAGCCTGAATGCAGAAGTTATCAAAACCAGCGATTTTAACTGGAACATTGATTTCTCCATTGGCTACAACAAAAACAAATTATCGGGATTTGGGAATGACACAATAACAACTTCGAATTCGTATGGTGTAACCCAGGTTTACCATAACGGATCTTCCCTTTACTCGTGGTATGCAAAGGAATTCTACGAAATTGATCCCGCTGATGGCTCCATGTTATGGGTGGGAAAAGATGGCAAAACAACTCACGAATACCAGGCTGCACGGGCTATCGAATATGGCAGCCCTATGCCTAAGTACCAGGGCGGTTTTGCTACTGACTTCAAATACAAAGCCTTATCGCTCCGGAGTAATTTTTCATTTCTGTGGGGAAATAAAATCTTCAATTATTTCAGAAGATATGTGGACAGCGATTTACAGGAAACACAATTTAATGTGATGATGCCTCGCGACGACTATAAACTCTGGCAGAAACCAGGCGATATAGCTACCAAACCACTGCCTCAAAACGCCAGAAATTCATTTGATCCGTCAACACGTTATATTGATGATGGCAGTTTCCTGAAAGTGAGAAATATTACGCTGTCCTATGACCTTCCAAAGAATATTATCTCGAAGATGAAGCTCAGTGGCATGACGCTTGCACTTACCCTGGATAACGTTTACACATTTACAAATTTCTGGGGCCAGGATCCGGAGGTTTCCATTGATCCCGGAAGCGGAAATTTGCCGGGATACGCCGAATTTAAATACCCGAATAACAGGCAATATCTTCTAAGCCTGAATGTTCGTTTCTAACATTTCAAAAACTTATCATATGAAAAAGATATATAAATACATCGGGCTG
>JBBSDG010000085.1:0-12488 GCA_038249635.1 Bacteroidales bacterium
CCTGGCATCGCTGGTTAAAGATATGATTGAGAACGACCTGAAACTGGCCAGTAAAGAAAAATACCTGAAGGATGGAGGGTTTAGAGTGATGAACTACTTCGAATAAAGTATTTATCCACTAATAGCTCAAATGTTTCACAAATAGGCACAAATAACTGTAAAAAGAAAGGTTCAGATTGATGAATTATTTTGAATAAAAGTATTTATCCACAAGTTGCTCAAATGTTTCACAAATAGGCACAAATGTTATTAAAGCAAAATCTTATTCTATGGAAGAATATATTTTAAAAGACGAATGTTATAAAATTATTGGTGCATGTATGGAAGTTCATTCTGAGCTTGGTTCCGGATTTCTTGAAGCTGTTTATCAGGAGGCTCTGGCTATTGAGTTTGATGAAAGAGAAATTCCTTTTGTTCCTGAAGCCAGATTAAATGTGTATTATAAAGGCAAGAAACTGAATAAACATTATAATGCTGACTTTATATGTTATGATCAGATAATTGTTGAGATAAAAGCAATAGAAGGATTGACCAATGAGCATCTGTCTCAAGTTCTGAATTATCTGAAAGCAACAGGATTTAGAATTGGACTGCTGATAAATTTCGGAAGTTCTAAATTACAGTACAAAAGAGTGATTTTGTAAAAATTTGTGGATCAATGGCAGATCATCATGATTTAAACAAAGAAATAATTTGTGATCATTTGTGTTTAAATTTGTGAACATTTGTGGTAAAAAAAATGAAAATTAGTGGAAAGAAAAAAAATGAATAAAAACTCCAAAATATACATCGCCGGCCATAAAGGTCTTGTGGGCAGTGCTTTACTCAATAACCTTCAGCAGAAGGGTTACAGCAATTTTGTACTTCGTTCCCTCGAAGAACTCGACCTTACAGATCAGAAGTCTGTGGAAGCATTTTTTGCCGCTGAAAAACCCGAATATATTTTCCTGGCAGCAGCCAAAGTAGGCGGCATTATGGCCAATAATATATATCGTGGTCAGTTTATTATCGAGAACCTGCAGATACAGAACAATATTATTCATAACGCATGGGTGCATGGTGCAAAGAAGTTGCTGTTCCTTGGCAGTTCGTGCATTTACCCCAAAAATGCACCTCAGCCCATGCATGAGGATTATTTGCTTACCGGCGAACTGGAATATACCAACGAACCCTATGCTATCGCCAAAATTGCCGGCATTAAAGTCTGCGAAAGCTATAACCTCCAATACGGAACCAACTTTGTTTCGGTGATGCCAACCAACCTGTATGGCCCTAACGACAATTTCCACCTCAAAAATTCGCATGTCCTTCCTGGAATGATGCGTAAGATGCATCTCGCCCACTGCCTCGAAAACAAGGATATGGCTGCCATCCGCCACGACTTTGTAAAGCGTCCGCTTGCAGATGTGCCTGTTGATGCATCTGATGAATTTATACTGAAATTTCTTGCAGAACAAGGCATTAACCATGACAAAAACGGTAATGTAAGCCTGAGTTTGTGGGGAACCGGTACACCTTTGCGCGAGTTTCTGCATGTACACGATATGGCCGATGCTTGCGTATATGTTATGGAAAACGTTGATTTTGAAGATCTAAAGCCAACTGGCACCAACGAAATACGAAACACCCACATCAATATAGGTTCAGGTAAAGAACTAACCATCAGGCAGCTTGCTGAACTGGTTCAAAAGGTAACCGGATTTAAAGGTGAATTACTCTTTGATGCATCAAAACCGGATGGCACCATGCGAAAACTCCTGGATGTAAGTAAACTTGAAAAGCTTGGATGGAAGAGTAAAATCGAACTTGAAACTGGAGTGAAGGCTGTGTTTGAAGGATATCTTGATTGAGAAAGCGACGGGTAGAAAGGGAGATAGAGGGATGGGGAGAAAAGCCAATAGTACTCTGAAACTGTTACTTCTCTGGCATCTGGCATCTGACACCCGGAATTTGGAACCACTTTAAAAATACCAATCAATCATTCGTTAAAGAAAATGGCATTAAAAAACCCCGCCGAACCCCGCTGGTACGCAGCTTACACTAAATCACGCACCGAAAAGAAAGTGCTTGCAAGGCTTACCGAGAACGGTTTCGAAGCTTATCTTCCCATTAGACGGAAAAGGCACCAATGGAGCGATCGCTTAAAATGGGTGGAAGAACCGCTGATCAAATCCTATATTTTCATTCATGTAAATGAGCGTGATTATTATAATGCTATCAATACCCCCGGACTGGTTTGCTATGTAACCTTCGAAGGGAAAGCAGCACCCATCCCCGACCGGCAGATTGATATATTGAAAATTCTGCTTCACGAAGGAGCCGAAATGGAAGTAATCAACGAGCGATTTGCAGCAGGCCAGAAAATCATTGTCATTTCGGGAACACTGGTCGGAATGCAAGGCGAAATGGTGGAATACCGCGGTAAGAAAAAAGTCCTCGTGCGGTTAGGGTCAACCGGAACAAATATACTGGTATCGGTGAGCCTCGATCTGATTGAAAAAGAATAAAAAGTAATCCACAAATGGACACAGTTGTTTCACAAATAAACACAAATAAAATGATTCGAAGAGTTCATTTTGTCCAATCGTGAGCTTTCCTAATTGAATTTTATAACAATGAGCAAATCTATTTGTGAAAATTTGCACTTAATTTGTAAAATTATTGATTCCCTGAAACTCTGCCCTTCGTCCCGAAAACTATCGGTAGTGCTCAATGGTCTGAAACTTTGAAACTCTGAAACTCTATAACCCTGAAACCTTGAAACCTTGAAATTATTTATATATGAAATCTTACAAAATCTCAATGATCGGCCTCGGATATGTTGGCCTTCCGCTGGCTGTTGAATTTGCAAAACATTATCCGGTAACTGGTTTTGATATCAACCAGACACGTATCAATGAAATAAATAAAGGTCACGACAGCACCCTCGAAGTAGAAGATGATAACTTACAGAGTGTACTTGTTACCGGTAAACCTGAGGGAAAAGGCCTCTATCTTACCAGCAAGCTCGACGAAATCAGCGACTGCAATGTGTACATCGTTACAGTTCCTACACCGGTTGATAAGAACAACCGCCCCGACCTTACCCCACTGGTAAAAGCCAGCGAAAGTATCGGCAAAGTGATTAAAAAAGGTGATATTGTAATTTATGAATCAACTGTATATCCCGGCTGTACTGAGGAAGACTGCGTGCCCGTGATCGAAAAAGCTTCGGGCATGAAGATGAATGTCGATTTCTTCGCCGGGTATTCGCCGGAACGTATAAATCCAGGTGACAAACTGCACACTGTAACCACTATTCATAAGATCACTTCCGGTTCAACCCCCGAAATTGCTGAAGAGGTAGATCAGCTTTACAAAAAAGTAATAAAAGCCGGTACACATAAGGCTCCATCGATAAAGGTAGCCGAAACCGCCAAGGTAATCGAAAATTCGCAGCGCGATATCAATATTGCATTTGTGAACGAGCTGGCCCGCATTTGTGCTCACATGAATCTCGACACACGCGCGGTACTCGATGCTGCCGGAACAAAATGGAATTTTCTGAAATTTTCACCAGGATTAGTAGGCGGGCACTGCATTGGCGTTGACCCTTATTACATGGCGCAGAAAGCACAGGAAGTGGGTTATCACCCCGAAATTATCCTGGCAGGCCGCCGGATGAATGATGGCATGGGCGCATGGATCGCTTCGCAGGTGGTTAAGCTGATGATTAAGAAGGATATTACCGTAAAACATGCAAAAGTGCTGGTTCTTGGTATCACGTTCAAGGAAAACTGTCCGGATATACGCAACACCAAAGTTGTAGATGTGGTGAAAGAACTCGAACAATTCGGATGCCTGGTCGATATTTACGATCCGTGGGCTAACGCTGCCGAAGTAAAACATGAATATGGCAGGGATATGGTTTCGACCTATTCAATAGTTGATTACGAAGCAGTTGTGCTGGCAGTGGCACATGATAAATTCAAATCAATAGATTTCAGCAAGCGTAACGATAATACAGTACTTTACGATATCAAATCCATTTTACCGATTAGTATTGTGGATGGCAGATTGTAATAAAGAATCAGAGCTCGTTCATAAAGTTAACCATAAAATACTCACTTAAGCACAACATGGGATAGCGAGTTCATGGCCTTTCCTTTTTTTGAATTGACAACTTTAAAAAATAAACTATGAGCAAATAATTATGCCCAGGTATTTGCTCCCGTTTCCGGGATAGGCATATATTTTTTTACAGAGAAGATATAACTGAAAACGTAAGGATCGGGCGTATAATTTACAAACAGAAAAGCACGTAAGGATTTTTCTTCGACCTTCAGAGCCACTTTTCTGTTAATCGCTGAAACGCTGTATCTTTGTAACTCTGAAACCAGAAACTCACTATCGCACAAACACTTCAAACAGAACAAACACTTTAAACATAATTAATATCTACAAATGTTTACAAATAAAACTCTCCTCATCACCGGCGGCACCGGCTCTTTCGGCAACGCAGTCCTCAGCCGTTTCCTGAATACCAACATTAAGGAAATCCGTATTTTTTCGCGCGACGAGAAAAAGCAGGACGATATGCGGCAGCTATATCGAAACGATAAAATCAAATATTACATCGGTGATACCCGTGATAAACGCAGCCTCGACAATGTGATGCGCGGCGTTGATTATGTTTTTCAGGCTGCAGCACTCAAACAAGTTCCATCCTGTGAGTTTTTCCCGATGGAGGCCGTGAGAACCAATGTTATGGGATGCGAAAATGTACTCGACAGCGCCCTTGAAAACGGTGTGAAAAATGTAATTGTCCTAAGCACTGATAAAGCAGTATATCCCATTAATGCCATGGGAATGAGCAAGGCTCTAAGCGAAAAAGTAATGGTGGCAAAGAGCCGTAACCTAAGCGGCAGTGGCACTACTTTTTGCGGAACACGCTATGGAAATGTTATGGCTTCGCGTGGCTCGGTTATACCATTATTTATTGAGCAGATCAAAAAAGGTGAGCCCATCACTATCACCGATCCCAGCATGACTCGCTTTATGATGACACTCGAAGATGCCGTTACCCTGGTAATTTATGCCTTCGAACACGGCGAAAACGGTGATATCTTTGTGCAGAAAGCCCCGGCTGCAACAATAGAAGTGTTAGCCAAAGCCCTGGTTGAATTATACAATGCAAACACCGAAATTAAAGTAATTGGCACCCGTCATGGTGAAAAGCTTTATGAAACTCTTGTTAACCGCGAAGAAATGGCCAAAGCCACCGATATGGGCGACTATTACCGTATTCCTGCCGACAACCGCGACCTTAACTATGGTAAATTCTTCACCCAAGGCGAAACCAAAGTCTCCGAAGTGGACGATTACACCTCGCACAATACCGAACGGCTGGAAGTAGAAGGAATGAAAAAGTTACTGTTAAAGCTGGATTTGATTAAAACGGATTTAAATAAATAGACCGCAGGTAATCCAATAACGGATTTTCGAAGTTTAAATCTTTTAAAATCCTTTTTCCAGAATTATCAGTGTTCAAACGCCATAATCGTTCCAACTGCCAACTGCTTTTCAATCACGTTTCGCTTTAAATCTTAATTCATAAACACCTCATGCTCAAAATAGGCATTACCGGCCAACCCGGCTTTGTAGGCACCCATTTATACAACACCCTTGGCCTCTTTCCCGAAAAATATACCCGTATCCCTTTTGAAGATGCGTTTTTCGCCGATGCCTCGAAATTAAATTACTTTGTAAGCTCCTGCGATGTAATCGTTCACCTTGCCGCAATGAACCGCCACAACGATCCCGATGTACTCTACAAAACCAACATTGGACTTGTAAATCAACTCATTGCCGCCTGTGAAGCTACCCATTCAACCCCGCATATCCTCTTTTCATCTTCCACCCAGGAAGAGCGTGACAACCTCTATGGAAAATCAAAAAAGGAAGGTCGCAAAATGTTTGAGCAATGGGCCAATGCAAATAATGCACAATTTACAGGCTTTATCATTCCAAATGTCTTCGGCCCTTTCGGAAATCCTTACTATAACTCCGTGGTGGCTACCTTTTGTCATCAACTAACCCATAACGAAACACCCAAAATTGATGTTGACGGGGAGTTAAAGCTTATTTATGTTACAGAATTGGTACAAAAGTTTATTGAAAGGATTGAGAATGTGCACCAACAGCATCATAATAATGTTGTAATTGAAACGATCGAACTTCAACACACATCACAGGCAAAAGTCAGTAACATTCTTGAACTGCTTCAATCGTATAAGGCAACTTATTTTGAAAAAGCCGAAATACCCGCATTGGACACCCCTTTCAAACGCAACCTCTTCAATACCTTCCTGACTTATATTGATCACGCCGGGTTTTTTCCATTTCAACTCAAACTAAATACCGACAACCGGGGCAGTTTTGTGGAAACGGTTAAATTGAACAGTGGAGGACAGGTTTCCTTTTCCACCACTGTTCCCGGCATAACACGTGGCAACCACTTTCATACCCGCAAGGCTGAACGATTTGCAGTGATTAAAGGAAAAGCAAGGATAGAACTCAGACGCATAGGAACCGATAAGGTGCTTAGCTTCGATTTGGATGGAAGCCAGCCTTCATTTGTTGATATGCCGGTATGGTACACTCATAATATTACAAATGTTGGTGCCGAAGAACTTTATACGATTTTTTGGATAAATGAGCATTTTGATGTAACCGATCCTGACACTTATTTTGAAAATGTTTAAAGAAAAGAGCGCATTCCTGGCAAGGTGAACTTAAAAATATTGAAATATGAAATGAAGAAATTCGGTTTTACGTTTCGATACCATTGTGTAATCAATGTTTATTAGGAAAATGAACTTGTCGGCGAAGATTATGCTGATTTATTTCCGGAAGAAACTGGAAATATCGAAAAAACCTTCCGAAACCTTATGCGAAAAACTTAAATTGCAATTGATTAATCACTTAATAGCTACCGAATTTGAAGTCGGCTTACTTCTAAACTTTGGCAAGACACCCAAAATAAAACGAAAAGTATTTTCAAATCATATTAAAAAATACATCAGTAATTCTGCAAAATCTGCGTTCCAATCTTAACTGAGCAAATCTCTTTTTCCATTGTTATAGGCATTCAATCAAACAAAAACCATGAAGAAACTCAAAGTAATGACCGTTGTCGGCACACGACCCGAGATTATTCGCCTTTCACGCGTAATGGCAAAACTCGACGAGTCCGAAGCCATCGATCATATTACAGTGCACACCGGTCAGAATTATGACTACGAACTTAACGAAATATTCTACGAAGACCTGGGCATTCGAAAACCCGACTACTTTTTGAATGCTGCCGGTGCCACTGCCACCGCCACGGTAGGCCAGATTCTGATAAATATCGAACCCATCCTCGAACAGGTTAAGCCCGATGCATTTCTGGTTTTAGGCGACACAAACTCCTGCCTGTGCGCCATCCCTGCCAAAAAGCGGCATATCCCCATCTTCCACATGGAAGCCGGCAACCGCTGTTTCGACCAGCGCGTACCCGAAGAAACCAACAGGAAAATAGTTGACCATATTTCGGACATAAACATGCCTTACAGCGACATCGCCCGCGAATACTTGCTGCGCGAAAACCTGCCAGCCGACCGCATCGTGAAAACCGGCAGTCCCATGTTTGAGGTATTGAATCATTATCTGCCTGAAATTGAAGCTGCAGATGTACTTCAGCGCCTCGGGCTTGAAAAGGGGAAGTTCTTTGTTGTTTCCGCTCATCGCGAGGAAAACATCAACAACGAAAATAACTTCAACGGTTTAATCGCTTCGCTGAACCTGATTGCCGAAAAATACGGATACCCGATTATTGTAAGCACCCATCCGCGCACCCGAAAAATGATTGAGGCCAAAGCCATAGTGGTCGATCCCCTGGTTCAGTTCTTAAAACCTCTGGGATTTATCGACTACAACGCTCTACAAATGAATGCATTTGCCGTTCTGTCCGATAGCGGAACCATCAGCGAGGAATCCTCCACGCTTAATTTCAGGGCACTTAACATCCGCGAAGCCCACGAGCGCCCCGAAGCCATGGAAGAAGCATCGGTGATGATGGTTGGACTAAATCCTGAGAGAATCCTTCAGGGATTAATACAACTGCAATATCAGCAAATTGATGGAATACGCACCTTCAGACCCGTAAGCGATTATTCCATGCCGAATGTATCCGATAAATTGGTGCGCATTATCCTCAGTTATACGGATTATATTAAGAGAACCGTTTGGAGCGAATAAGAAAGGAAAAGATAAAAAACGGATAGTACAGACTTGCACTCCTTTCGTTTATGAGATTGCTTCTCTACGTTCGCTATTTCATTATTCACCCTCTAAAAACCTCACCCCCGTCCCCTCTCCAACCTCATCCGCCCTTCGGGCACCTTCTCCTTAAAAAAAAGAGAAGGGAATAGGACTTTTTGATTTTTTTATGAGAGGGGTGACTACACCCCGAAAATTTCTAAAGCGATACAAACTTTTCACCTTTACCACCACATTTTTCATTTTCCACTTTTCACTTTTTGTCATCCTGAACTATGTCATGCTGAGCGTTCCCGATAGCTATGGTTACTAAGCAAGTCGAAGGGCACTTAAAAAGCTTTTCATTTAAAAAGCTCTTCACTCAAAAAATGATTAACTTTGTAGAAAGGAGAATAGAAACATGAACACATTAGAACTTAAAAAGAATTTTCACCTGCTGATCGATAGTATCGAAAACGATAGTCTTCTTGCTGATTTTTATAATTTGATAAAAGAAAGAACCTCAGCTAAAGAAGGTCAGTTATGGAATCAATTAACCTATAAGGAGCAAGAAGAACTTATATCTGCACTTGAGGAAAGTGAAAATCCTGATTACCTGATCAGTAATGATGAAATGAAAAAGGCAAAAACAATAGGAAGAATACTTATTGAACCCAGAGATATAGCTGAATTCAATTTCTTTCTTGAACTGGCTCAAAGACTTGGGACTAATATAGCAACTATTGAAAATGATGCTGATAAACGACTCCTGCTTGCCATGGAGAAAAACAGTAAAACTCCCAGGGTAAGCAAAGAAAAAGTACTTGATACACTTCATAAAGTAATCGGGCAGTGAAAATTGCATTTCTGAGCGGATTCGAAAAAGACCTCGCATACACCCGTGATAAAATACTTGCCAAAATAATCCTCGACTGTATTGACTTATTTGAAAAGGCAAATAAAATAAGTGATTTGCCAAACGTTAAACAGTTAAAAGGGCATCCTTCAGCATTTCGATATCGTAAAGGCAAATACCGGATTGGTTTTTATCTGGAAGATAATACTATTATTTTTGCAGCATTTGATACCCGTGACAAAATTTATCGACGGTTTCCGTGACAAAAATTAAATGATATTTGTTTTCTAAATAAAAGTTAAAAATAACACTCTGATCATTCTCAACTTCTTCGATAACCGACAATCACCGGCAAAGAAAAAATTCAGGCAATAGTACCATTATTCACTATTCACGCTTCGGCTGGCTTCGGCTCCGCTCAGCCACCGTCGCTCAGCGCATCGCTATTCGTTATTCATTATTCACTCTTTTAAGTTCACTATTCACTATTTAAGTTCATTATTCACTATTCACTATTCGTTATTCATTCTTTTAAGTTCACTATTCACTATTCACTAACTAAGTTCACTATTCACTATTCACTAACTAAGCACCTCACCCCCGGCCCCTCTCCTTGAAGAAAAGAGAGGGGTGACTACACCCTCAAAATCTACTCACTATTCACTATTCACTATTCACTATTCATTATTCACTTATTAAGTTCACTATTCACTATTCACTAACTAAGTTCACTATTCACGCTTAAACACCAACCTAACAATTAACAATGCTATTTAATTCAACCCACTTCGTCCTCTTTTTCTTAGTGGTTATGAGAAGCAAACTGATCTGATCTTTTTTGTAATTTTACCTCACTAAATAATACCCAATCATGAAAACGATCAAATACATAATATATAAGGAAGGGAAATACTATATTTCTCAAAGCCTGAATGTAGATGTAGCCAGTTTCGGAAAAACGGTTGAAGAAGCTACAACTAATTTAAAGGAAGCCCTTGACCTGTATTTTGAAGATGCACCAGCACGAAACTCGTATCAGAAAATAAGTGAAAGCCTTATAGGTGAATTAAAAATTAATATCTAATGACCAAACTTCCTTCATCTGATAAAGTTTTAAAAGTTTTATTGGCTCATGGCTTTCTCTTAAAAAGTCAGAAAGGAAGTCATCAGAAGTTTTCAAACGGACAACGAACCGTCATAGTTCCAGCCGATAGAAAAGAAATACCAATTGGAACACTAAAATCAATTTGCAGGCAATCTGGTATTGAATACGAAAGATTCATTAATTTATAGACTAAATTATTTTCACTATTCACCCTGTTGAATAGCTTCGCTTAATTCCACAGGGTAAACTATTCGGTATTCACTAATTAAGAACCTCACCCCCGTCCCCTCTCCTAAAAAAGAGAGGGGTGACTACACCCTCAAAATCAACACCCTATTTGTCACCCTGAGCGCAGTCCCCGCCTGCATCGGGCAGGGAAAGGCACTATTCGTTATTCACTATTCTCTATTCACTATTAAGGCCCAACCACCCTATTTTAATCCCGACAAACCTCCTGAAATTCATCTTTAATGAGGATTAAAACTTCTTTAATACTAATTTTACTCCCGATATCCCGATCCCGATAGCTATCAGGATCGGAACACCGAAGGTAAACTCTGAAACTCTTATACCCGGCAACACCAACCCCTAATCAAAACTCACTCCGTATTTACCATTTATTTCGTATCTTTATAAAAAGAAATCAAAAATGTCAAACTCTCCCGATCAATTAAATAAAGCATATTTCTGGGATGTTGATTTCAGCAAGCTTGATTGGATAGAATCGAGGCGGCTTATTATTGAAAGGGTTCTGACGCTGGGCAATATAGATGACTTACGCCTTCTGCTAAAAGTATATACGCTTGATGAAATTCGCCTCACAATTTGTAACCTTTCCTATTTAGACCCCAAAACACTCAATTTCGCCTCCTTGCTTTTTAATATACCAAAAAACAGGTTTAAATGTTACATAAAGAAACAGTCAATCCCGGCACATTGGAGTTATTAATCCATTTGCAAAAGAAAAATTATCTTAAAGGTTTTTACCTTGTGGGAGGCACAGCCCTTGCCTTACAAATCGGACACAGAAAATCAATCGATATTGACCTTTTTTCTGATTTTGAATTTGACACCTTACAAATACTGGAAAATCTATCTGCCGATTTCAACTTAAACTTTTTTTCTCAGCAAGCAACACACTCAAAGGCAGCATTAACGATGTTCAGGTTGATATTCTGGCACATCGGTATCCATACGTTTCACCCCCGGTAGAGGTAGAAAATATAGGAATGCTTTCGACCGGAGATATCATTGCAATGAAATTAAATGCCATTGCTACCAGCGACCAGAGAGTGAAGGATTTTATTGATATTTATTATCTTCTTGATGATTTCAGTATCGCTGACATGATAGGGTTCTATAAAACAAAATATGCTGCCTACAATGAAGTCAATATATTGAAAAGCATTACCTGGTTTGAAGATATCGATCAATCCGCCTGGCCTGTATTACTGCAAAATCCCGGATTGAAGTGGGCCGACATAACAAAAAAACTAACGTCGGAAACAAAAAAATACGTACAAAATCTCTGAGCCCTGAACAGAGAACGCGCAGCGGGCGAGCCCGATAGCTATCAGGACACCGAAGGTAAACGCTGAACTGAACCGCCAAACTTACTAAAAGTGTCTAACCCAAATCACCATAAATATTTCATCATTAACCACCGAAAATTCATCTTTAATGAGGCCTGTGGAAAAGTGAATAGATAATAACGATAGTTATAGTGACGAAGGGCATTATTCACTAATTAAAGACCTCACCCCCGGCCCCTCTCCAACCTCATCCGCCCTTCGGGCACCTTCTCACCTCATCCGCCCTTTGGGCACCTTCTCCAAAGGAGAAGGGAATAGGATTTTTTGCTTTTTGGGAGAAGGAAATAGGACTTTTTGATTTTTGGGAGAAGGAAATAGGACTTTTTGATTTTTTAAGAGAGGGGTGACTACACCTTCAAAATCAACGCACTATTTGTCACCCTGAGCGGAGTCCCCGCCTGCTTCGGGCAGGGAAGGGCACTATTCACTAATTAAAGACCTCACCCCCGTCCCCTCTCCTCAAAAAGAGAGGGGTGACTACACCCTCAAAATCTACTCACTAATCACTATTCACTATTCACTATTCACTAACTAAGTTCACTATTCCCTATTCAAAATTCAATATTTATAATTAACTTTGAAAAATGATTTGATAAATACTGCAAAATGAAAGCTAAAGAAACAAAAGAAGACAAAAACCTGCAAGTTTCTGGCG
>JBBSDG010000086.1:0-12465 GCA_038249635.1 Bacteroidales bacterium
AAAGCTTCGTTCCGCGGAATTGATATGATCCTGGAGCAGGGAATGAACGTGAAAGTTGTTCTTTTCCCTGACGGCGAAGATCCCGATTCCTTTGCCCGCACCCGCCGCGGTGCAGAAGTACAGGAGTTTATTCAGCAGAATGCCAAGGATTTTATTCATTTCAAGATCGACCTGCTGCTGAAGGAAACCGGCCGCGACCCGCTGAAAAGGGTTGCCGTGCTAAAGGATTTTATCGAAAGCATTTCGCTAATACCCGATCAGCTTACCCGCCTGGCCTACGTAAAGGAAAGTGCCGATCGTATGCAGATGGACGAAACCGCCATTCTGAATGAGCTTAACAAACTGCTGCGGAAAAAATACACCCAGAAATCATCAGCAACACCTACCGAAGCTGAAGAACTCGACAATCTTTTTGCCCCCGAGCCTGCCGGACCGCAAAAGGAAACGTTTGATACGCTGAGCACGGATGATATCGAAAGGGAAATTATCCGGCAATTGCTGCTTTTCGGGGATGTTGAAATTGAAACAAATCATCCCGATCCTGTTACAGGTGAACCAGTAAAAAAAATGGTAAAAGCTGCCAGTTTCATTATTAATGACATAAAAGCGGATGATCTGGATTTCAGCAATGCGCAGTATCAACAGATTTTTAATACCTGTGTGGATGAGCTGAAAGTCAATCCGGATATGGATTACCGCAAGCTGACCAATCATCCTGATAATGCTATTTCAGGTCCCGTGATTGATCTGATAGCAACAAAATACACCTTTAGTCCAAACTGGGAAAAGCGCAAAATCCGCTTGCTTCAGGAGCACGAAGTTCTTGATTTTCTTATTCCAAATTCCATATTATCCTTTAAATCGAAACGCGTACGCCAGATTTTAAAAGAGCTTCTCGAAAAGATAAAAACCGCCGAATCGGATGAAATTTCCATTGATCTGCAAAAACAGTTTATGAATGCCAAGCGCATTGCTAATTTGATTGATGGGGGGCAGTTGGGGAGGACGATTGTTTAATATTCTTTCTTCAATACTTTTTCCTTTCATCTGATTTCGGACATAAACCCGGGTGTGGCGAATTTTATTCGCCATTTTTTATCTGCGATTAAAAATCGCAGCACCCGAATGTGGCGGGCAAACAGCAGAAAAGGCCAAATTTTTATTGCCCTTACTTGAAAACAACCTCCCTGTACTTTTTACTCTTCCAGGCATTAATCATGCTTCTGAAAGCATCGTACTTTTCAACCGGCATCGGGTGTGGTGAATTTTATTCGCCATTTTTTATCTGCGATTAAAAATCGCAGCACCCGAATGTGGCGGGCAAACAGCAGAAAAGGCCAAATTTTTATTGCCCTTACTTGAAAACAACCTCCCTGTGCTTTTTACTCTTCCAGGCATTAATCATGCTTCTGAAAGCATCGTACTTTTCAACCGGCATCGGGTGTTGCGAATTTTATTCGCCATTTTTTATCTGCGATTAAAAATCGCAGCACCCTTAGCGGCGGCCAAATAGTTTGAAAGGAAAATTGTTTAGCTTTGATATCCTTTAACACAAAGTTTCAAGGTTAAACTTTTTAAAACTCCGGTAAATCCTGATTTAGTCGTATATTTACATATTCATTTAATTTTCAGATCAGAGTTTAACCCTAATCCCATGAAAAATATTCTCAGGTTATTCCTTGCAAGCACTCTTATGCTAACTGTCTGCATTGTAAATCCGCTGAAAGCACAAACCACTCAGCTTTCCACTGATTCGCTCAAATTAATACCATCTTATGTGCAACTGATTATTGAGAAATCTTGTGCTGGTTGCCATTCGGAGCCGGGAAAAATCATGGCACTTTCTAAAGTTAATTTCACTAAATGGAATGAATATACTGCCGAAAAGCAGGCTTCGAAAACTAGAGCGATTTGCAGTGAGGTTACTAAAGGGCAAATGCCTCCAAAAAAATATAGGGAAAACAATCCTGATGCAATACCAACTGCGGAAGAGCTGAAAATACTTTGCGACTGGATGCAAACCATGCAAGCCGCTAAACAATAATTCACCGATTCACACACATTTCAACAAATGATTGGCGTAAAATACGTTTTTCTGTTCGCGGAAATTCGTATAAAAGCCTTATTTTCAGACCTGCATGAGAAAATCAATATTAAGGGTCAGAAGCTGTTTTGATTTTACACAATTAGCTTTTTCCCGCTTCTGATTTGTGGATTCGGAAATTTCTTCAAATATCTTTTTAAAAGGATCTTCAACATTGACTGGCAAAGTTACTTTTTGACTTTTAGCTTATCAATATATGGTATCTTTTTAAGAATTTCAGAATGAAAACTTTTAGCAAATACACTGTACCTGTTGCAGTATTCACAATTAGAGTACTTTTTCCTGCAGATTGTTTGGCACAATGGGCAACCGATCCGCAACTGAACAATCCTGTTTGTACTCTGGTGTCGAACCAGGAGAAAACTGCCATTGCCCCCGATGACTTTGGTGGTGCTTTTATTGTATGGATTGATGGAAGAGTTTCAGGTCCCGATATTTACGCCCAGCATATGGATGCCACGGGTGCTGTAAAATGGGCTGTTGATGGTATTCCTGTCTGCGATGCAAATGATTACCAGGTAAGCCCGGTAATTATACCCGATGGAAACGGAGGCGCAATAATTACGTGGGCTGATTTCAGAAACGGGCTCGACTATGATATTTATGCCCAGCATTTGGATGTCAATGGGCAGATGCTTTGGGGTGCAAATGGCAAGGCTATACATCAGGGTGCCGGTGATCAAACTCACCCGGTTATAGCTTCCGACGGGGAAGGCGGAGCGATTATTGCCTGGCTTAATCAAAGTTTGCTTGTCGCCAGGGATTTTACAATACAGGCTGAAAGGATTGCTGCCAGCGGGCAAACGCTTTGGGGAATTTCAAGTGCTTCACTAATTCTTACCGACACGGTGGGAACAAAATCAAATCCTGCTATTATTTCTGACGGAAACGGAGGTGCAATAGTTGCCTGGACAGATTTCAGATCCTATTACAATGGGAATACAGCTACCGATATTTATGCTCAGCGAGTGGATGGAACCGGAGCGATAAAATGGAGTCACGACGGAACAATAGTATGCAAGGCTGAGGGGAACGAAGATTTCCCCACTTTGGTTTCCGTTGGAAGAGGCGGTGCTATTATAACCTGGCAGGATAAGCGGGATGATGTCGATCAGAATATTTATGCACAAAAAATGAGTATCGATGGTTCAGCACTTTGGACAAAAAATGGAATAGTGATTTGTGATGCCTTTAAAGATCAGACTTATCCAGTTATTGTTTCCGACCAGTCAGGTGGTGTAATAATTGCCTGGAACGATATGCGAAACTTTGGCGGGTCAGTAATCTATGCACAACACGTTAACGGAAACGGAATTACACAATGGGTCAGCAACGGGTATTATGTTAGCGGAGGTGATTCAAATTCGGCAGCCAATATTGTTACTGACGGGCAAGGCGGTGCCATCATAGCTTGTGAAAGTTATAGCAATTTGAATAGGGATATTTATGCAGCGCATATTAATAAAAATTCGGATATAGTATGGACTTCGGTTATAAGTAATGCCGACGGGAGTCAGAAAATTCCAATGCTGGTTCCCGATAACAGCGGAGGAGCCATAATAACCTGGGAAGATTACCGTGCAGTCGATAATATTGATATCTATGCTCAGCATGTGAAAGCCAATGGGGCATTGGGTAACAGCACTTTTACCGGGCAACAGGATTTTTCAGAATCAGCCGTTTCCGTTTATCCTAACCCGGTAGTAAACGATCTTTTTATCGATGTATCATCACTTTCGTTACAGGAACCTGTTGAAGTAACTTTACTTGATTTAGCAGGTCGAAAACTTAAAACAACATCAGGAAAGAGTGTCATCAGGATAAACATGACTGAATACAAAGCTTCTTCATACATAGTGAAAATTGTTGATGGTAAACAAGTTACTGTTAAAAAGATAATTAAAAACTAATATATACTAAAACCTGTAGATGCTTTACTTAGGTTTTTAAATTCCCCGTACATCAAGAATTTTTTAATATTTACGCCCTTCAAGGTGGTTAATCCCTTGAAGGAAACACTCTATATCCAACAAGTGCCTGGTACAATTATAGGTTCATTTGAATAATTTAAAACCGGGTATTTGTGCAACAAACAGGGTTAGGGTTTGTATGCTCAGATTATGAGTGGAAAGCACAGTGTATTCAACCTTTCAGGTTTGAAAACTAAAAAACAATTATTTCTTTTTCTTCGGTTTAGGAGCAGAAATCTCACCGTTATACGAAATATTGCTCCTGTTATTACTGCTGATCGAAAGCGTAGCCCTCCCTTTAAACCCTACAGAGAGCAATATCTGGTATGTATCATTTTGCTCTTTTACCAAAGCATTCACGTTATAGCTGTTCTTGCCTTTTGCAACAGTAAAATCTTCGGGTTTCCCTTCAAATTTAATGCCTGTATCCCCACCGAAGCTAACTCCGCTGTATGAAATACCGTAAAAAGGCATGTAGCTTTCAATGGTATCGGGGCTGAATTTTACATAGTAGATTGCGGTGAGGTTAACGGGTTTGGAGCCTTGTGGAATAGCTGAACTTGCATTAAAAACAAAGGTTTTGGAATTCACTAATGCCTCGGTTTTTTTCTGTTTTTCAATTTTCTTTTCCTCTTTGATCTGCTTTCTGCTTTTTTCCTGTGCAAATCCGGATATGGCAAAAAATGTAAAAAGTATTACTAAAACTGAGATTCTTGTATTCATACGATAGATATTTAATTATTGTCCGGAATTTTAAAATTGAAACAAAGGTAAACACTTTTTGTACAATGGGAGAATAGCCGATTTAAAAGTTTCGCTGGCTACGACATACACAAGAAAAGGGCAAATGCAATCTGAAACAAACTTAACTTTGCTTACATTGTTATACTAGTACTTTCAGCAGTTATTTGATGTAGGGATAAAAGCCCTTTCAGAGTTCATTTTATATTTAATTAAATGATCTGAAAATTGTGAAAGTAAAACTGGAAAAAAGGAAAAATGATAGAAAAAATAAAAATTGAAAATCGCCGCAAAGTTGTTGTGGTAGGAGCCGGTTCGGTGGGAGCAACCTTCTGCTATGCGCTTGCGCAAAGTGGACTTGCTGATGATATTGTACTCATTGACAAAAATGAAGACCAGGCTCGCGGGCAAGTTCTCGATCTGGTACACGGTCAGCCCTTCTTTCCAACTGTTTCTATTAAAGTAGGATCTCCGGATGATTATACTGATGCACAGATAGTGGTGATAACAGCCGGTGCAGCTCAGAAACCCGGCGAAACCCGATTACAATTACTGCAAAAGAATGCTGCAATTGTAGGAGGAATTGCTCAGGAGGTTGCCGAAAAACAGTGCAAAGGAGTTATGCTTATTGTAAGTAACCCTGTTGATGTTCTTACTTATGTTGCATTAAAACGCTCCGGCTGGGACAGAGGTCGGGTTATAGGTTCGGGAACTGTACTCGATAGTGCCCGTTTGCGTTACCTGCTGAGTAAGCATTGCGGTATTGATGTTCATAATGTGCACGCATATATGCTCGGCGAACATGGCGACAGCGAGTTTGCTGCCTGGTCTATGACCCATGTGGCTGGCATTCATATTGATGATCATTGCGAAATATGCGGAAAATGTTCCGACTGGAAAGAAGAGCGCCGGAATATTGAACAGGAAGTGCGCGATTCGGCATACCATATTATTAATTATAAGGGCTCAACGCATTACGCAGTTGGATTGGCTCTTGTGCGCATTGTTGCTGCCATACTACGCGGACAGAACAGCGTGCTTAGTGTCTCAATTTTGCTGGATGGCGAGTTTGGAATAAACGATGTATGCCTGAGCGTACCCAGTATTGTGTCGGAAAGTGGTGTGAAGAAAATTATACAAAGTCCTTTTTCGGCGGATGAAGTGGTTTCGCTTACCAATTCGGCTGATATTTTGCGAAAGGCTATTGCTTCTCTGACAATTGAGCCTTTAAATAACTTGCTATAATAACTTCATTCCTGATCAAAAACATCTTAACTTTGTTTTAAATATCACTAATTCTGTTAAAATGGATACAAAGAAGGAAGCCCCCGTAGTAGTTGCCCCGGAAAAAACAAAAGCCAAAAGAACACCTGTAACTGAACTGAGCAGGAAAGATCTGATAGCGCGGGCAAAAAAGCTCTCGAAAGAATACAGGGTTACAAGCGATAAGAAATTTAAACTCAAGGATTTTCCCACTTCGGTGAGTTCCGATTTAGGGAAAGTTGAAAAACCAATGGCTCAAAGCATTTTGCAGATTGGAGTGGAAGCACTTTCGGATATGCAGGATAAGTTGTATGCCCAGGACAAATGGGCTTTGCTTGTAATTTTCCAGGCCATGGATGCAGCCGGTAAGGATGGAGCAATAAAACATGTTATGTCGGGTGTTAATCCTCAGGGCTGCGCAGTAACCTCTTTTAAATCGCCCAGTGCCGAGGAACTCGATCACGATTATATGTGGCGTTGTATGAAACACCTGCCCGAACGGGGGCAGATCGGCATTTTTAACCGTTCCTATTACGAGGAAGTTCTGGTAGTGCGTGTACACGATGAAATACTGAAATTTGAGAAGCTCCCGGATAAGCTTATAACAGAATCCATCTGGGATGATCGGCTGACTGATATCCGCAATTTTGAAAAATACCTCAACAATAACGGGATTCTGGTGGTGAAAATTTTCTTGAATGTTTCAAAAAAGGAACAGAAGAAACGGTTTCTCGAACGCATTGAAAGACCTGATAAGAATTGGAAATTCAATGCTTCCGACCTCACAGAAAGAAAGTATTGGAAACAATATATGGCTGCTTACGAGGAACTTATTAAGGAGACAGCGACTGAAAAATCACCATGGTATGTGGTTCCCGCCGATAACAAACCCTATGCCCGCATTGTGGTTGCCGCAGCTATTCTTCATGCGCTTGATTCCATGAAATTGGAATATCCCGTGGTTAATGAGGAACAGCTACTCGAATTGCAAAAGCTGAAACAGGTGCTTTTGGAGGAGAAATAGTTTGATTGAAGGGTTTGAAGGGTTTGAAGAGTTTGAATAGTTTGAATAGTTTCAGGCCGCTGAGCGAAGCCGAAGCGCAGTGTTTCATGGATCTGAACTGCAAAATCCTCAATCCGACATCCGAATTCATCATTTCTAAACCCTAACCCGGACAAGCCAAAACCAAAAAGGATTTGAATACTGAATGCTTCGGCTTGGTTCGGCTTCGCTCACCAACCAACGCTCAGCAAAAGTATCGAACAAGAAATATCCAATAATGAAGTAAAAACACGACGAAAGGAATTGAATAAAAAACTATGATGACAGCAGTAAAAAATCTATAGTTTCACAACTTCGAAATTCATTATTCCTTGTTCATTATTCGATATTTTTAAAACTCATTTGAAATATTTCGCCAAAATAAACGCAAATATTGTAGTAATGGCAATAAATCCTAACCTCCAACCCCCGATCCATGATAAGAAGCATCATTCCTCCCTTACAATGGATTAAAGGTTATTCGCGCAAAAATATCGGAAGCGATGCCGTTGCGGGGATTACGGTTGCAGCCTATGCCATCCCGGTTTCCATGGCTTATGCTTCGCTTGCCGGGCTTCCGGTGCAGTACGGTATTTACGGATACCTTATCGGGGGATTTTTTTATGCTATTTTCGGAACCGGCAGGCAGCTTGCAGTAGGACCAACTTCGGCCATTTCGCTGCTTATCGGCACCACCATAGCCACTATGGCTAATGGCGACATACAGCGCTGGGTCGAAATAGCTTCGCTTACTGCCCTGTTAATGGGGGCAATAAGTTTACTCGCATATTTCATGCGGCTAAACAGTATGATTAGTTTTATCAGCGAATCGGTACTCATGGGTTTTAAGGCGGGCGCTGCAATTACTATTGCTTTAACCCAGTTACCGAAATTATTCGGAGTTAAAGGTGGTGGTAGTAGCTTTTTCGACCGGGCAGATATCCTGATAAGTCAAATACCTGAAACCAACATGGCAGTTTTGATTTTTGGAGTTTGCGCGATCATCTTGTTGGTTGTCGCCGAAAAAATGCTTCCCGGACGTCCAACAGCCATTATCCTGGTTATTGCATCTATAATTATAGTTTCATTCACTTCACTCAGCAATTTTAAATTTTCAGTTGTAGGAGAAATTCCATCTGGTTTGCCCGGATTTCATTTGCCTTCTCTGCGATTAACAGATGTGGATGGCGTTATTCCTCTGGCTTTTGCCTGCTTTCTGCTGGCTTACATTGAAAGTGTTGCAGCCGCAAAAACCCAGGCCAACCAGGGTGATTACGAAATTGACTCGCGTCAGGAACTGCTTGCACTGTCAGCAGCCAATATCGCCACCGCGCTCGGGCAAGGATACCCTGTAAGTGGCGGTTTATCACAATCAGCCGTAAACAGTACCGCCGGTGCTAAATCTACTCTGTCGTTGGTGTTTGCTTCGGCATCCATCGCCTTGTGCCTTTTGTTTTTAACCGGCCTGATGAGGAATTTACCGCATGTGATGCTGGCATCTATATTGCTTGTTGCTGTGAGCAGCCTTGTGGATATTAAAGGTTTAAAGCACCTATGGAAAGTTAGCCGTGTGGAATTTTCCGTAGCTATGGTAGCATTGTCGGGTGATATTGTATTCGGGATTCTGAAAGGTGTGATCCTGGCGGCAATTGTATCGGTTGTGCTTATGCTCAGGGCTGTTGCAGATCCTCATATAGCCTTTCTGGGACGCATTCCTGGCACAAAACGCTATACCGATATCGGCCGGCATCCGGATAATGAACTTATTCAAGGCTTGCTGCTTTTCAGGGTTGAGGCTTCAGTTTTATATTTTAATGTTGAAACTATCCGGAACAGGGTGTGGACTCAGGTTCTGCAAGCGGAAGATTCGATCAAATGTGTAATTTGGGATTTGAGTACGTCTCCTTATGTTGATATTGCCGGGGCGAGGCTTTTAAAAAAACTTTACCTGGACTTACAGGCAAAAGGCATTTCATTAAAAATAGCTGATGCTCATGCCAGTGTCCGCGATATATTGCGTATCGAAGAAATTGATGACCTGCTGGGTCATATCAGCCGGAAAATATCCCTGGATGAACTGGTGAATGAAATGTTAACTAATCACAATGTTAAGGCTTGATGTCATCAAGGAACGAAGCAGTTGTGTATCATGTAACCCGTAATCCTCAATATTGTGTAATTTAGCATGGCAAAGCAACCCGGTTTTTTAAAAATGATCGGCAATAAAAAAGCATACCAACATGCACGAACAAATAACCCTTACCACGCCGGCTCTTTTATTTTCGGCCATTTCATTAATATTACTGGCCTATACCAACCGGTTTTTAGGCTATGCAACATTGATCCGCGGTTTGCACGAGAAATTTAAAATTGATCCGAACGAACTCTTGAAAGGTCAGATTGCCAATCTTCGCAAGAGACTTTACTTAACCAAAAACATGCAGATTCTTGGAGTTACCAGTCTGTTTCTCTGTGTTGGCACCATGTTCCTGATTTTTGTGGGTGAACAGTACATAGCTGTCTGGATATTTGGTGTTGCTTTAATCATGATGATTGCATCACTGGGGATTTCTATTTACGAAATTCAGATTTCGGTAAAAGCACTGGATCTTCACCTGAGTGATATGGAGCATGAAGCCTCCCAAGAGCAATAGAATCACGGTTTGCCTGTTATCAAAATAAGTCCTGAAACTGAGTATCAGGCTTTAATTAGAGTCAATTTCCAGGCATAAAAAGCATAAGAGCTAAGCCGATGCAGAAAGCAGAAAGCTGGTTTATTTATTGACAATGCCTTAAGATGCAATATTTGCCTGATGTGTTCCGAATATTGTTGAGCCAGAAGGCAGATTTTCTGTTTTTATTTCGTATCTTTAAAAACTTATTTCTTTTAATAATGTTTATTTATTTTAAAATCTTTCAGCCATGAGTAAAGTTAATGTAGTAATCGGAGCATTGGCAGGTGTTGCTGTCGGTGCATTGCTGGGCGTTTTGTTTGCCCCTGATAAAGGCGACAAAACCCGCAAAAAAATTTCTAAAAAAAGTAAGGATACCACGGATGCGTTAAAAGATAAATTCAGTGAATTTGTGGATAACGTAAGCGATCGTTTCGAAAAGGCAAAAAAAGATAACTTTGGTGCATCCAAGGTTGAAGACGAAGCTGAGAAAGTATAGTGGTTCCATCATTTAAAAATCAAGTTTATACTTACACCTGTCTTTTCTGCCGGCTATTCCCCGTAATAGGAATGTCGTTAACATGGTTGGCTTTAATAACATATCCATAAAATCGTGGAATATGTCAGGGTATTCTACAGTAAGCAAGGGATGCAGGATCAGAGGGTCGGAATTAAAACCTTTTAAATCGCATCTCTTGTTTTTTTTCTTCTTTGTCGGCAGATAAGTTTAACTTTGCTTATAATTGAGGATCAGTGACTTTTGTGTGTGCAAACATAGCAATGGTTTGCGATGATCCTGAATTAAAAAATTATACAGTTAAAAAGAGTAAAATGATAGAAAAGGAAACTATTCTCGAACCTCTGCTGGAGAAAGCAGAAGATTTCGGAAAAACAAGTCTTGAATTATTCAAGCTCAAGGCCATTGATAAAGCATCGGATATTGTTTCTTCACTTATCCCACAATCGGTAGTTTTTGTGTTTGCTTTTATCTTTGTGCTGTTCCTCAATCTGGGGATTGCGTTCCTGCTAGGCGATTTTTGGGGATCCGTGGCGCTTGGATACCTTGCGGTAGCTGCTTTTTATGCCGTTTGTGCACTCATAATCCATTTCCTGTTGCATGATAAAATTAAGGAACGCATCCGCAATTCTGTTATCAAACAATTGTTAAAGTAGAACCGCATGGCAGAAAATACTCCTTATACCGACCTGAAAGAAGCTATTGCAAAGCTGGAAAAAGAACAGGCTGTCAGCGCACAATTGCTGAAAGACGAGTTCAGAACCACTTACGAAAGTCTGAACCCACTTAATCTTGTAAAAAGAACGTTCATCAATATTATTGAATCGACCGAAATACGGAATGATCTTCTTGTATTGTTAATGCCCCTGCTTACCGGGTTTTTCATCAAAAAAATATCCGGTGGAACCCGCCGCGGACAAGCGTTCAAGCAGGCAGGAATCCTTGTTATTGATGGCCTTGGCAGGTATATTATTAATAATCCTGAAATATTAAGAACAGTAGGTAGTTTTATTGCAAATGTTTTTCACAAAAAGAAAGCTACGGAAACTTCTGCAGAATAAAGTTCATTTCAATAATAGCTTACCTTCTTATTCATGAGTCGCTTTAACTAAATCCGACGAACAGATTTTTCTGGCTCAACCTAATAATTCATTGAACAAGAAGAATTTTAATATCCGACATCCGACATCCGCAATCCGACATCCGAAATTACTCTTACCTCTCCTCCTTCCCCAACTTCCACCTCTTCTTCTTATCTCTGTAATCCTGCCTGTTCTCCTTCGACGAAATCATAGTTTCTTTCAGCCCCGAAAGAAAGGAGCGGATAACGATATTGATAAAACCCTTGTTCATATCCCTGTCAACTGTATATTCAACGATGCGCGGTGGCATACCGGTTTGCGAAGGATTTGATGCATCAATGTAAGTATTGGCAGCAAAGGTTATGATGGAATTAATCCATTTGGCACGATCCTTAAGCTGCAAATCTACATCCAGATCATGGTATAAAAATTTCATAGTGCCTTTTGAATTCGTTCTGGTGGCAGTACCCGCAAATGTAATTTTATCGGCTATCCCTTTTTTAATATTAAGTGGTGAGTATGCTTGAAACAGGGGATTTAAATCTGTCAGGTTGAATTTCCCAACAGTTCCGCTCATGTTGAACTCGGGTTTCAGGTAACTGAAAAACAAATCCAGACTAACCTGAGCCTTGTTTTCGATAGATGCTGTGGCATTAAGTGTAAGCAAATTGGTCGAAGGTAAACTACTTATATTTTTAGCTTCGAGTGTGCCACGCGAAATATTAACTGTTGCATGATTGCCATCAGGCTTAATTTCCTTGCTTACTAAATTCACATTAGTAGCTTTCAGCAGGTTTATTATCAAGGGAAAAGGAATTGATGCCAATTGCTGTGCCAGGTATTCCGGAACCCGGTTTTCATCAAGCGGTTTTGTCTTATCCTTGAAAACAGAAATCTCAACTTTATCCAGCTCAACTTTATCCACAAATATTTTATGGTAATAAACCAGGGTGTCGAAATTAACATTCAAAAGCTTCGCGCTGCTTATGGTACCCGATATCTGTGTTGCCTGGTATTTATACATTTTCTGCATCGAAGCATGGCCGATATTAGGTTTGAATGCAAGATTGACCA
>JBBSDG010000087.1:0-12442 GCA_038249635.1 Bacteroidales bacterium
AAAGAGTTACTTTTGCACTCCCAATAACTATATTTGGTTCGGTAGTTCAGTTGGTTAGAATACGTGCCTGTCACGCATGTGGTCGCGGGTTCGAGTCCCGTCCGGACCGCTTAAACACAAAAATAAAGCCTGTAAATGATTTATTTACAGGCTTTTGTGTTTTTAGGGTATGGCATTATTTTGGATCAAGAACGGATCATGAACAAAACATTATTTTTTCATCCACAGTTTTTCCATCTGCTCCAGCGTTTTACCCTTTGTTTCGGGTACATATTTCCACATAAACCAGGCTGCAATCAAGCCCATAACGCCATAAATCCAGTACGAGAAACCGTGATGGAAAATAGCGTTCAATGCGGAACTCTTGTCCATCATCGGGAAAGTCCATGATACCATGTAGTTGGATATCCATTGTGCGGCTACAGCTATGGCCATTGCCCTTCCACGGATGCGGTTCGGGAAAATTTCGGACAGCAGCACCCAGGTTACCGGTCCCCAGCTCATAGCAAATGAAGCTACATAGGTGAGCATAAACAACAGGGCTGCAATACCGATACTTTCACTGTAAAAGGTAAATCCAAGGGCGATCATACTTACTGCCATTCCGAGTGCGCCAATAATCATCAAAGGTTTTCGCCCGTAACGATCTACTGTGAATATGGCTAATACAGTGAATGTTAGGTTTATAACTCCAACTATAATTGTTTGCAGCAATGATGCATCCGTGTTGCTGCCCATATTTTTGAAAATTTCGGGTGCATAATACAATACTACATTTATCCCGACAAACTGTTGAAATACTGAAAGTAAAACTCCCACTACTACAATAAGAATGCCGTATGAAAATAGCTTTGATAATCCCACTCCTGTGACAGTTTCTTTAATTTCGGTCAGCACTTCTGCGGCTATTTTTTTACCATTAATTTTAGATAAAATAGCTGAGGCTTTTTCTTCCTTTTGCTGCATCACCAGCCAGCGGGGACTCTCGGGCACAAAAAACAGAAGTACCAGAAAAAAAACACCGGGAATGGTTTCGGAGAAAAACATCCAGCGCCATCCAAATTCATGCAGCCAGGTTTCGTTGCCTTGCTTCGAAATGGTCCAGTTTACAAAATAAACCACAAGCATACCGAAAATAATGGCAAACTGGTTCCACGAAACCAGGTTACCACGTTTTGCAGCCGGCGAAATCTCAGCAATATACATAGGCGAAAGCATTGATGCAAGACCCACGCCAACACCTCCTATAATTCGATAAATGATAAAAGGAGTGAGAAATTCAGCCACATTATTTCCAACCGGTGCAAGTAACAATTCAGGGAAACCAGAGCCTATGGCCGAAATAATGAGTAATACGGCGGCTGCCCGCATACTGTTTCGTCTTCCCAGGTTGAGTGCCATCCAGCCGCCAATAAGTCCCCCGAGTATGCAGCCAATAAGCGCACTCGATACAGTAAATCCCAACAACGAGTTGGCGGCCATCTCATTCAGATTCCTGGGATCTATGAAATTAATTTTCAGCGAATTAACTGTCCCCGAAATTACGGCAGTATCGTACCCGAAAAGTAAACCTCCTAGTGTGGCGACAATGGTTATTCCCCAAACGTACGCCATACTTGTTTTTTTATCGCTCATAATTGCTAAATATATTGATTTATGAGTTGCTCATACATTTCCTGTTTACCACTGGTGATTTTAGGTTCACCTTCTGATTTTGCAATGGATCTGAGATCTTCAAGTTTGAGCTTTCCATCTTCAAATTCCTTACCTTGGCCTGCATCAAACGAAGAATACCTTTGTTTCCTGATTTTCAGGAAATCAGATTCTTTCAGAATCCGATCCGCAACTGTTAACCCTCTTGCAAAAGTATCCATTGCAGCGATATGGGCAATAAAAATATCTTCGAGATCAGTTGAATTACGACGTGTTTTTGCATCAAAATTAATGCCTCCGGTTTTAAACCCACCCGACTGCAGGATCACGAGCATTGCTTCCACGGTTTCGTAAATATTGATCGGGAACTGGTCGGTATCCCAACCATTTTGGTTATCGCCGCGATTAGCGTCAATACTGCCCAGCATACCTGCATCAACAGCCATTTGCAACTCATGCTCAAAGGTATGTCCGGCCAGGGTTGCATGGTTCACTTCAATATTCAGTTTAAAATCATTGTCAAGCCCGAAATGCCTGAGGAATCCGATAACTGTTTCGGTATCGAAATCGTACTGATGTTTGGTTGGTTCCATTGGCTTTGGCTCAATCAGGAAAGTTCCTTTAAATCCTTTTCCACGGGCATAATCGCGGGCCATGGTAAGGAAACGGGCAAGATGTTCTTTTTCGCGCTTGGTGTTGGTATTAAGCAGCGACATATACCCTTCGCGGCCTCCCCAGAACACGTAATTTTCACCTCCAAGAGCAATAGTTGCATCAATGGCATTTTTAACCTGTGTGCCTGCATGTGCTACTGCCAGGAAATCAGGATTTGTCGAAGCTCCGTTCATATAGCGGGGATTCGAAAATACGTTGGCGGTGCCCCAAAGTAATTTTATCCCGGAAGCTGTTTGCTTTTCTTTGGCATAGGCAACAATTTGAGCCAAATTGTTTTCAATTTCCTGAACACTTCCATCGCCTGCAATATCAGTATCGTGAAAACACCAGAAAGGAATTCCGATTTTCGACATGAACTCAAAAGCAGCATCCATTCTGTCGCGGTTGCGCTGCATAAGATCTGGTGATGCTTCCCATGGAAATTCCTTTGTTCCCGGTCCGAACGGATCGCCACCTGTGCCGCACAGGGTATGCCAGTAAGCCATGGCAAAACGAAAGTATTCTTTCATGGTCTTGCCACCTATCATTTTATTTTCATCATAATACCTGAAGGCTAACGGATTACGTGATTCTATACCTTCAAATTTAATTTCACCTATTCCAGGGAAAAATTCTTTACTTCCGATTGTGGGTTTCATATTTTTGAGTTTGAATTGTTAGTTTTATTTTTACAAATGGATTGATGAGATTGAGGGGATTGATGGGATTGATGGAGTTGATAAGATTGAAGGGATTGATGAGATTGATGGGATTAATGGGATTGATTGGATTGATTGGATTTATTGGATTTATGAGATTTATGAGCTTGAATGGTTTCGCCTGCCCACTTTTTAGCTTTTAACCATTTCCCTTTTAGCTTTTAACTTTTCCCTTTTAACTTTTAACTTTTTTCTATCTCCCCACTTCCTTTTCCCAGCGTAAATATACTTCCTTCAGGTTTTGAGTTTCAACTCCCGGTATTATTATTTCAATTTTCTTTAAGCCTGCAAAAGCCGTTTTAAAATCCTTGTAAATTCCCGCTCCTACTCCTGCCCCACGGGCAGCACCCTGAGCGCCATCAGTATTATACAACTCGATAACTGCACCCGAGATATCAGCCAGGGTTTGTCCGAATACCGGGCTTAGGAACATATTTGCTTTACCGGCTCTGATTACTTTTATTTCGACACCCATTTTCTGCATAATCTGGATGCCGTAAAACAAGGCAAATGCAATTCCTTCCTGTGCCGCCCTGAAAAGGTGGGCTTTGCCATGAATATTGAAATTCAGGTTATGAATGCTGCAACCCGCTTCCTTGTTCCCGAGTACGCGCTCAGCACCATTCCCGAAAGGAAGAATAAGCAATCCTTCAGATCCGGGTGTAACCGTTGCTGCCAGTTCATTGATCTGAGAATAGTTCAGGTTATCGCCGGCAACTTTCTTAATCCAAGAGTTCATGATACCAGTACCGTTTACGCATAGTAAAATGCCGTTGCGGGTTTCACTTTTTGAATTGTTGACATGGACGAACGTATTCACCCTTGACATTGGGTCATATTTAACCTGCTCGCTCACGCCATATACAACTCCCGAAGTGCCTGCCGTTGCCGCAATTTCACCCGGATTCAATACATTCAGCGAAAAGGCATTATTAGGCTGATCGCCTGCGCGATAGCAAACCGGTGTGCCGGGATTTAGACCTGTTAAAGTTGCAGATTCGTTAGTTACAGTGCCTTGATTTCCAAAAGTGGGAACAATATCGGCCAGTATGGCTTTATCCAAACCGTAGTTTTCTAAAAGCAATTCAGCAACATTATTTTTCCCGAAATCCCACAGTATTCCTTCCGAAAGTCCTGATTCTGTTGTTTTTATTTCGCCTGTTAGCTTTGCAGCAATAAAATCGCCGGGGAGCATTATTTTATAAATTTTGTTGAAAATATCGGGTTCGTTGTCTTTTACCCATTTAAGTTTTGAGGCGGTAAAATTGCCGGGCGAATTCAGCAAATGCGATAAACATTTCTCACTTCCTATTTCGTGAAAAGCTGTATTCCCAATTTCGACAGCGCGGCTATCACACCATATAATTGAGTTGCGGAGTACGTTCAAGTCTTTATCCACGCAAACTAATCCATGCATCTGGTACGAAATGCCGATTGCTTTTATTTCGTCCGCATTTATTTCGGCTTCACCAATTGCAGCTTTAATTGCAATACAGACATGTTTCCACCAAAGTTCAGGCTTCTGTTCAGCCCAGCCTGGTTTTGGAGCTATAATCTCCATTTCGTTTTCCGGCGACTGGCAACTGGCTATGCATGTTCCGGTTTCAGCATCCAGAAGGGCTGCTTTTATTGACGATGTGCCTATATCGAGGCCTAATAAATACATAATCTATTTTTAATTTATTTTCAAGATACAAATATATATCATCGGCGTGGGGTTAAATTGTAATTTTAAGAAAATAGTATGTATTATTATGCCAATAATTAAGTAAAGCGGTATTGTCCGGAAGTTGACAGATATTGAAAAATAGGGTGTTATTTTTGTGGGTATTTTTATTTTGCCGGAGGACAGAAGCCGGAAGTCAGAAGTTCCCCATGAAAACTCCACTTATCTTTAAAGGTAAAGCTGTGGTGACCAATTGCCTTTATACAGATATTTCCATTAGAATAGAAACCAGCCTCAAATCAGCACTTTCTTCCGCCTTCCGCCTTCCGGCTTTCTACTTCCGACCTTTTAAGATTCATTTCCTTTCAATTTGCAGAACCAACAATAAATAATTCAGAATAGGAAAGTCAGCGCGGATGATTTCCGGAATTGACATCCGAAATCAGCATTCCTGCAGTTGAAATTCAGGATGCTTTGTTTTGTTTCCTGTATTTTAGCGGGCTAACGCCGAATTTCTTTTTAAAGGCTTTTGAAAAATAAAACCAGTCAGCAATTCCCACCATTGCGGATATTTCATAAATAGCTGAATTGCTTTCGGTTAACAACTTTGAAGCATGTTGAATCCGGAGTTCCAGCAAATAATCGTTGGGCGATAACCCGCTGGCTTCTTTAAAAATTCGCTGGAAATTCCTGACTGACATAAAACTTAATTCGGCCAATTCGTGTATGTAAATATTATTTTGAAAATTATGTTCAATAAAATCAATGGCCTTTCCTATTCGAACCAGCGACTTTGCTTTTGGAATGCTGATTTGCGAGTATTTACGCGAAAGGAAAATTATTATTTCTTCCAGTTTATTTTTCAGATACAATTCGTAGTCGGCTTCCTTATGCGAAATTTCATGAAGCATATTGTTTAAAATGTATTCTGACTTTGCCAGATCAACCTGGTTCAAATGAAGCATGTTCTTGAAATGCATACGGTTACGATAGCGTGGCTCAAGAAGAAAAAGTGCGTTATAGCCGTCAATTGTTTTGATGTCGGGTGAAATCAGATTATGACTTTTAACAGGATCGAACATCACATTTATGATTTCGGCCTTGTCAGCATTTTTAAAATAATGATTCTGAAATCCCTGCAAAATAAAAATATCCCCTTCGCTTACTTCGTACTCATTATTGCTGATAACTTGTATGCCTTTGCCTTTGGTAATAAAAACGATTTCTATAAAATCATGGTGATGCTCAACCTCAGTAAGATCATTTTCATGCGAAATATGCTTCATCCGGTTCACCTTACACACATTTATTGCAAGTGCATTATCTTTAAAATAGTTATAGCCAAGCGCTTTTTTCATTTTTAGATATTTGACATAAAAGTACAATTTTTTAACAATCGGTTCCGGAAAAAGTTAACCCATCTTATATGTTAGACATTGATTTTATGATTTTCTGCAAAAAACGTATATTTGCCGATTAAATATTGACCTGATACTTATGTATAAATTTCCAGGCGATGAACTAACTAAATAGCATTTGAATTATGAATAACACAATCACCAACAAGGCAGCCGACAACATCCGCATTTTAGCAGCATCCATGGTCGAAAAAGCAAAATCCGGACACCCGGGTGGTGCCATGGGAGGCGCAGATTTTATAAACATCCTTTATACAGAGTTCCTTAGGTACGATCCTACGGATATGAGCTGGCCCATGCGCGATCGTTTCTTTCTCGATCCCGGCCATATGTCGCCCATGCTGTATTCGGTGCTTGCCCTATCGGGGAAATATACGATTGATGAGCTTAAAAATTTCAGGCAGTGGGGGAGCCCTACACCAGGGCATCCTGAGGTGGATGTAACCCGGGGAGTTGAAAATACTTCAGGTCCGTTGGGTCAGGGGCATACAATGGCTGTGGGTGCAGCAATTGCCGAACGCTTTCTGTGCGCCCGCTTTGGCGAATGGATGGCACATAAAACTTTCACCTTTATATCGGATGGAGGCGTTCAGGAAGAAATTTCACAGTCGGCTGGTCGTATAGCCGGTTTCCTGGGTTTGAATAACCTGGTAATGTTTTACGATTCAAACGACATACAGTTATCAACTGATACGAATGCAGTAACCTGCGAAAATACAGCCATGAAATACGAAGCCTGGGGCTGGAACGTGATGACCATTGATGGAAATGACGCTACACAGATTCGTGCCTCGCTCACAAAAGCCATTGCCGAAACAGAAAAACCTACGCTTATCATTGGCAAAACCATTATGGGCAAAGGTGCTTTAACGGCTGATGGAAGTAGTTTTGAACGTAAATGTGCCACCCATGGAATGCCTTTGGGCGAATCGGGTGCTTCTTTCGAAAAATCCATCGAAAACCTGGGCGGAAATTCATCGGATCCTTTTGTGATTTTTCCTGAAGTAGCCGCTTTGTATGAGCAAACCATAGCAATTAAGACAAAAGAAGCTGCTGCCCGTAAAGCGAATCAGCAGGAATGGGAGAAATCAAATCCAGAGCTGGCCAAAAAGCTTCAATTATTTCTTTCCGGCGAACTCCCGAACCTTTATTTTGAATCGGTAATACAGAAAGAAGGCATAGCCAGCCGTGCTGCATCAGCAGCCATCCTTGGTTATCTTGCTCAGAATGTCGAAAATTTTATCGTTTCTTCCGCTGACCTTTCCAACAGCGATAAAACCGATGGTTTCCTGAAACATACAAAAGCTTTTGCCAAAGGCGATTTCAGCGGAGCCTTCCTACAGGCTGGTGTAAGCGAGCTTACTATGGCGGCTATCTGCAACGGGATTGCGCTTCACGGCGGAGTATGGGCAGCATGTGCAACTTTCTTTGTTTTCAGCGATTATATGAAACCGGCTGTCCGGCTTTCAGCGCTGATGGGTTTACCCGTGAAATATATCTGGACACACGATGCATTCCGTGTTGGTGAGGACGGCCCAACTCACCAGCCGGTGGAACAGGAAGCACAGATACGCCTGATGGAAAACCTTAAAAATCATCACGGACACATGAGCCTGCTGGCACTTCGTCCGGCTGATGCCTGCGAAACATCGGTAGCCTGGAAAATGGCGATGGAAAATAAGCACACACCTACAGCACTCATACTTTCTCGTCAGAATATTAAAGACCTTCCGGCTAAAAGTGGTTCTACAAGATACAATGATGCTTTACAGGCTGAAAAAGGAGCTTATATTGTTCAGGATTGCGAAGGAACACCAGATGTTGTGCTTGTAGCCAGCGGTTCCGAAGTTTCAACATTGGTTGCTGGTGCAGCGCTTTTAACTGCAAATGAAGGACTTAAGGTGCGCATTGTATCGGCAATTTCTGAGGGATTGTTCCGTCAGCAACCGAAGAGTTATCAAAAACAGGTAATTCCTGATGGTTTGCCGGTATTTGGACTTACGGCCGGACTTCCGGTTACACTTGCCGGTCTGGTAGGAACGCACGGAAAAATATGGGGACTCGACCATTTTGGCTATTCAGCTCCTGCAAAAGTGCTGGATGAGAAATTTGGGTTTACACCTGAAAATGTTCATAAAGAGGTTGTTGCATTTTTAAAAGAAGATAAATAGTTCTTAGTAATCATCCTGATCAATGTAGTTTAAGTATTAATGCAAGCCACAGATTACGCAGATAACACAGATAAGCGAAATACATGGGATCTATTTCTTTGTAATGAAAACTAATTAAAAAATTTCTAAATCTGTGCAAATCTGTGAAATTTGTGGCAAAATAGTTTAATTAAAGGCAAAATAATTACAAATAATTCCTTAACCTGTAAGATCGTGTATTTGTTTTTCTAAATTCAAAGAATGCAATTTTAATGCGAAGGTTCCGGATCAATTTTGGGATTTCGGGCATTTCGATTATAAAAAAAATCCTCACCCGCTTGGATGAGGATTTTTTTTTTGTAATACGTTTGTATCTAGCGTTTTAGACAGTATGCTATTTGATTGGGTTGTAATTCAATTACCTTGTTCTGTTTTCCTTAATTTTCAACCGAGTTTAAACCACTTAATAAACCTAACTCTGCAGAAGTGCTTCAGCCTTAGCGGGGATGGTTTCAGCATCCTTTATTATCTCCTCCACAATCCTTGTAACACTCCTGAAATCGATCTTCCCGGTGGCCATCATGGGCAATTCTTTGATCACAATAAAATGTTTTGGAAGTGCAATATTGGGCAATTCGTTCCCCATCTGCTTGATCATTTCGGTTTTATTAACTTCAATGCTAACGGTAGCGATAATGGATGAGCCTTTTTTCTCATCCGATACTGCTACCACACAACAGGAAACTCCCATCGGAAGAAACTTCTCAAGTGTATTCTCAACCTTAACCAGGGAAACCATCTCGCCCCCGATTTTGGCAAATCTTTTAAACCGGCCTGCATGCCACAGGAAGTCATCTTCATCAAAGTATCCCATGTCGCCGGTATTATACCAGCCATCAACCAGGGCATCAGCAGTAAGCTGAGGATCATCATAATACCCTTTCATTACCAGGTCTCCTTTTACCAGAATTTTACCTACTTCACCTGTTTTACACTTTTCACCGGTTTCGAAATTCTCAATCCTTACCTGAACATTGGGAATAACTTTTCCGGTGCTTCCCGGCCTGTTAAACTCGTGCGAGTTCACTGAAATAACCGGCGAAGTCTCAGTAGCTCCGTAACCTTCAAGCAGGGTAACCCCATGTTTTTTCATAAATCCTTCTCTCAATGTATCCGGGCATTTATCAGCACCTGCCACCATAATCCTGATGGATTTAAAATCGCCGGGCTCCGATTTAAGATAATAACCCCAGAAGAAACTAGGAGTTCCAACCATGATAGTAGGTTTTTCCTCCGCAGCAATTTTACTGATTTTCTGGAAATCAAGCGGATTTGCGTAGGCAACCATAGTCATTCCGTAATAGAATGATACCCAAAGATTTACCGTTAATCCAAAAATATGGAAGAAAACGAGATTTGCCAGAATGATATCTGTTTCACTGATTTTTACATAATTGCCGAAATTTTCAATATTTGTGGCAATATTGCGATGCGATAACTGAACCGCTTTTGGATCTTTTTCACTTCCGCTGGTAAAAATGATTGCGGCAGTGTCATTTTCATTTCCTTTATGAATTGTGTTAAGGATCATGTTAACCGGTAACATTGTGATGAGGGCTGCCTTTAGCTTTTCGGATGTGGTAACACTTTTCATGATATCCTCAATCATGATCATTCCTTCAATTGCCGGGCAATTGATTTTTTCGAGCAATGCTTTGGAAGTTATTATTGTTTTGAAATTGCATTTCTTTTGGGCGTACTTTGCGTTTTCCCCGGCACCGGTTGAATAATTTATCATTACCGGTATTCTTCCGCTCATTAATGCCGCAACAGTTGCCAGGGCACAACCTGCTGATGTCGGAATCATAATGCCAATAAACCCTTCATCATATTTTTTAAATTTCGAACTCATGATCAGAACACCTATCAAAGCTTTCGAATAAGGAACTCTCTTCTCTGTAGTTCTGTCAATGATGGCCAGTTTGCCGGCATGTTTCTTGGCCATGCGAACAAATTGCTGATGTAGTAGCATATAGGGATTTATTAATTAAAACGGTATTTTTGATGCTGCTAATTTAGTCATTTATTTCAAATTACAATACTTGCATATGAAAATTGTCCTGATATTTATAAATTTATGGGAAAATGGACGAATGGAATTAAGATATCTATATTAACGACAAAAATGCAACTTACTTATAAAAAGGAAGTTGCATTTTTTAGTCTGGTACAATCTAATCCTAAAAGATTTAATCAAAGTAGTTGATTTTGTTAACGTTAATGAAGTTTCGTTTTGATTTTGTATGCTCGTCAGGACTCGAACCTATGATCTTTGAGTTATGAGGATTTTATATGTTTTATCCTCTCCCAAAAGGCATAGTTCCTAATATTTCTAAGCATCTTAATCTATGCAGGTAAAATCCCGACCGCTGTTGGCGAACATATTTTTTTTTCTGGGACATTTCGTCCGCTTGCAGCAAGATTATTCATTGAAATGAAAATGAAGAACAATTTCTTTATATAGTTTCGCCAAAGTTTTAAAGAATATTTATGATTTTACGATTATAGAATTCAATATATAGAAGTAAAACTATTCAAATATTATGATAACAACATTCTTAGACTATAACCAAAATTTAATAACTCAACCAACTATTGATAAATAAACAATTATTAATGAATCACATACACACAAAATCTGCTACATTGAATCCTATTGGAGCCTTGGGATGACTGATCCTTTGAGCATGAAACCTTTTCTTAAAGCAATTGGGTGGATGATAGAAAAGAATATTCTAGTTGCCCACAGAATGATTGATAGCGGAAATGGATTAGCTTATTATAACAGGTATCCAGATGGAATTATTTGGAAAGATACTAAACTTTGAGGTATTGAAATTTTCTACCTGGCTGCACATGGTGGATTAAAAACTTCGGTTAAAGACATCGAATCAGAAGAGTTAATAGCTTGTTTAAATGGCTTAGTGAAACGTTAAAAATAACTTCCCAAAACTGTTTCGGGATTTTTAATAAAATCAATACTATTAACCTACGATGAATATATCGTCCCTACGGGACTAAGTCATGAATAGATACTTGCTTTTCTACCAATATCAAGTCCCGCTGGGACTGTCCAGGAGATTATTTGCGTAAGCAAATAGCTATTGGTAGATTGCAATATAAAAGCCAGATTAAAGTCCCGTAGGGACGATATATTATTACCATGAGGTGTATTAATTCCATTCACATCTTTAGATCGAATTTAGGAAGTTATCTTGTAAGTTTCACTTAGATCAATATTATAATATTTTATATTTTTGTGACTGTGAAGTTCTCAGTGGTGAAACGGGTGGAAAATTCGTTCATGAGTTCATTGAACAGACTGGCACAGTGGCCGTTTTAGGGTATGCTGAACAAATAAGTTATTTGGATAGTTTGATAATTGATACCTTATATATAAGTAAATTTTTTGCAGTGGATGGGAACCCATTTAAAAAATAGATACAGGAACAGGGATTTATATTCTTTCGATTAAATATTGTTAATTCCCGAATTGTAAAAAGATTTAAGTGTTTATGAAACAGATGGATAAATATACTATAAACTTTGAAAAGTATAAGTTAAAAAGGCAGCTTAGGAGAAATAGAAAGCTGAATAATCAATTTTAATTGTTCAAGAAGGTTCATTTGGCAACGATTTAAAATTTTAAAACTGAATTGAATTTGAAATGTGTTTGCTTTAAATTACAAGTCATAAGAAATCAGGGATGACATTAGAATCATCATCATTTTTTCAATAACCAGATTATTCGGTTTGTTCCTAACTCAGGAATCTCTTTCGTAAGTCTTCCACCTGATCTGCATTTATCGGAACCAGTTCTCCCAGTCGTGCTCCCATAGTCAGTGATTTGGCGCTGAATTCAGCAACTTCCAGTCTGTCGAATGTTCCCAAAAGTTTATCACCAGTTAACATAACAGAATCATTGTCAATCAATATTGCGGGAGTTTTGTCGGAAATTAGATCCAGAATAATTTCAGAACCTGTAAAATGTGAACCAAACCTCACATTTGGAACATCCTGCAGGAAAATCCAGCTTTCAGGTATCGTACGTACATCAAACTTTGTGGATGTCACGCTAAAACCCATCAGGTAAGGGGTTTGAGTCAGTATAATGGAATTGAT
>JBBSDG010000088.1:0-12432 GCA_038249635.1 Bacteroidales bacterium
ATGGGTAAGGAGTTTGAATATGGATGCCGGAATTACGGTTATCGACCGCAACGATGATAACAACGAAGCTGTTGTTGCTTCAATAGTTTCAGTCATATTATCCTTCGAAAAAATGTCGGAAACCAGGCGGACTGAATTGTCTTCTTCGGCAATAAAGCTTGCTCATACCGCATTGTGGAGTAACCTGCTTATCAATTATAAAGAAGCCTATTCCTTTGCACTCGAAAAAGTAGCCGACCGCTCCGATCTGTTTCGCGATAAGCGGCAGGCAGAAACTGTAATAAGTGCGAACGGCAAAAAAACATCCCATCCCGAATGGCGTAAAATACTCGTTCGTCATACATTCCCTGAGGCACTCAATGGTTTGTTGACACTTAGCCGTAACCTTTACTGGTGTTGGAACAGCGAAGCAACCGATTTGTTTCGTATGATTGATCCCGAGCGTTGGGAGTATTCCGATCAAAACCCGATTGCACTGCTCGAATCGCTGACCTTCAGTCAATTGCAGGACTTGGTAAAGAGTACCGATTTCATGTCGAAGCTCAAAGAAGTAATGGATCATTTTGATGCATACATGACTAAGGCTGCTGAGCGAAAGGGACCGAAAATTGCCTATTTCAGCATGGAGTTTGGCCTTCACGAAAGTGTTCAGATTTATTCGGGCGGTTTAGGTGTTCTGGCAGGCGACTACCTCAAAGAAGCTTCGGATTCCAATGCAGATATGATAGGTATAGGTTTATTATACCGATATGGTTATTTTAAACAAACACTTTCCCCTTACGGCGAACAGGTTCCTCAATACAATCCGCAGAAATTCACCCATTTGCCTATCAAGCCGGTTCGTAATGCCAAAGGTGAATGGGCAATGGTAAGTGTGTCGTTGCCAGGGCGAATCCTTCGCGCCAAAGTATGGCAACTCGATGTTGGCCGCATTCCTCTTTACCTGCTTGATGCCGACATCGAAGAAAACTCGGAAGCTGATAGGTTTGTTACCCACCAGCTATATGGAGGTGACCTCGAAAATCGATTTAAGCAAGAACTTCTGCTTGGTGTTGGAGGAATACGATTGCTCGAAGCTATAGGCATAGAGCCTGATTTGTATCATTGTAACGAAGGCCATGCTGCTTTTATCGGAATTGAAAGGCTTCGTAATTTTGTTCAGAACCAACAATTATCATTCCTTCAGGCTATTGAGCTGGTAAGGGCATCAACTTTGTTTACTACTCATACTCCTGTGCCTGCAGGTCATGATGCCTTTACCGAAGATATGCTCCGTACCTATATACCTCATTATGCCGTGCGGCTCAATATTAGCTGGAATACTTTTATGAACCTGGGCCGTTATGTCGAAAATAGCAATGATCAGAAATTTTCGATGAGCGTACTTGCTGCCAAACTATCGCAGGAGATGAACGGCGTAAGCCGAATTCATGGACGGGTGAGCAGGCAGATGTTCAAAAATATGTATAACGGATTTTATGAAAATGAAATCCATATCGGTTATGTAACCAACGGCGTTCATTTGCCCACATGGGCCAATGCCAAATGGAAAAAACTTTATCTCCAGGAATTTGGCGCTGCATATCTGCAGGATCAGTCGAATCCTGACTTTTGGAAGAAAATACATAATGTTCCTGATGAGCGCATCTGGCAAATCAGAGAAGAACTTAGAAATGAACTGGTAAGTGATATTAAAAAACGCTTATCCGATTCAATGGGCACAAGTTCTGAAAACCCCAAGCAAGTGATTCAGGTTATGGAATCTTTTGATCCTAAAGCATTAACCATAGGTTTTGCCCGACGGTTTGCCACTTATAAAAGGGCACATCTTCTGTTTTCAAATATTGAACGCCTTGCTCAAATACTGGGTAATACAGAAACACCTGTACAATTTGTTTTTGCCGGTAAAGCACATCCGGCGGATAAAGCAGGTGCCGATCTCATTAAACGGATTGTGGAAGTTTCGCGCATGCCACAATTTGTGAGCAAGATCCTTTTCCTCGAAAACTACAATATGGCTATGGCCCGCAAACTGGTTCAAGGCGTGGATATCTGGCTGAATACACCCACGCGTCCGTTGGAAGCCAGCGGTACCAGTGGTGAGAAAGCCGTAATGAATGGCGTTGTTAATTTTAGTGTACTCGATGGCTGGTGGGCCGAAGGCTACCGCGAAGATGCCGGCTGGGCTCTGAAAGAAGAAAATACCTACGAAAATCAGCAGTTCCAGGATGAGCTGGATGCCGAAACTATCTATACTATTCTTGAAGATGAAATCATTCCAACTTTCTATGACCGCGATAGTGATGGAGTTCCTCACGGTTGGGTGAAATATGTAAAGAATACCATTTCGGGCATTGCCCCTCATTTTACCATGAAGCGTCAGCTCGACGATTATTTCGAGAAATACTATTATAAACTTGCCAAACGCTCGGCTCTGCTGAAAGAAGACGATAATGCAGCTATGCGCACTCTGGCTTCATGGAAATTCAGAATGATACGTAACTGGGATGGAATTGAGGTAATGGATGTTATTTTTCCGAATTCAACCACCGAAGAACTGAACCTGGGCGATATGTTTAGGGCCGAACTGATACTGAGTTTAGGCGATATTGCTCCCGATGATGTTATGATTGAAATGGTTTCGGGTCAAAAAGTAAATGATCAGATGATTGAACCACAGTCGATTCGCGAATTGCATCTGACAAAAGTGGATGGAAACCTTGCTCATTTTGTTATAGAAATTGAGACTGCTCTTGCAGGCGTTTTTGATTTTGCTTTCCGTATAACACCCAAAAACGATTTACTGCCTCATCGCATGGACTTTAATCTGGTGAAGTGGGCTTGATTGTGAAGAGGGGAGATGGGGAGACGAAGAGAAGGGGAGAAGGGGAGAAATGGGGAAATGGGGATGGGGAGAACTGGAGAAATTGTGATGGAACACCCTAAAACCTAATCCCAAAGTCCTTAGGAAAAATAAACATTAATCAAATATTTAAAAAAATGAAACTACTCGAAGGAAAAGTAGCCTTAATAACCGGAGCTTCGCGCGGTATTGGCAAAGCCATTGCTATTGCATTTGCTCAACAGGGTGCTTCAATTGCATTTACTGATATGCGCCGCGACGAAATAATGGAAGCAACCGAAAGCGAAATTCAGGCTTTTGGCGTTAAAGCCATAGGTTATGCTTCCGATGCAAGCTCGTTCGACGACAGCGAACGTGCCGTGGATGAAATTGCCAAAGAGTTTGGTCGTATCGATATACTGGTTAACAATGCCGGCATTACCCGCGACAACCTGCTGATGCGTATGACCGAAGCCGATTGGGATCTGGTAATCAAGGTGAACCTTAAATCGGTGTTTAACCTCACCAAAGCTGTGCAGAAATACATGCTTAAACAACGTTACGGCTCAATTATCAATATGAGTTCAGTGGTTGGAGTTAACGGTAATGGTGGACAGTCTAATTATTCTGCTTCAAAAGCAGGGTTGATTGGTTTTACCAAATCCATTGCACAGGAGTTAGGTTCGCGTAATATTCGCTGCAATGCCATTGCTCCCGGATATATCGAAACCGAAATGACTGCTAAATTATCCGAAGAAGTCCGCACGCAGTGGGCCGCACAGATTCCTCTCCGTCGTGGTGGTAAACCCGAAGATGTAGCACAGGCTTGTGTTTTCTTCGCTTCCGACCTTTCAGCTTATGTTACCGGGCAAGTACTGAGTGTTTGCGGAGGGATGAGTACTTAACCTTCCTTATTATACTTTGAAAAAGCGGATTCTTGTTTTGGAATCCGCTTTTTTTATGAAGAATAGCTTGGGAGCTGCCGATGAAATTGATATCAATTCAATTCAATACACAAATTCCCTTACCTGTGTAACCATAGTTTCAGCATACAGCTTTCTTAGAAGAATATAATATTCAAGATGCTGAAATTTTCCGATTTCCCGCTTTTGAATGTGTTTAAAATCCAAATAAATAGATTCCAGTTTTGTTTTATTCAGATACCTGTCAGCAAGTGGCAGGAGTGCCTGATTTTCCACTTTCATGTGGTTCGCTTCCAGCTCAACATAGTTAAGCATTCCCGAAGCCATACTTTCGAGCGCATAAGCATGGCCTCCCAGATAATCGCGCAAATTGTTTTCTATGGCTTTCATATATCCACGGGCAATGATATGTTCGTCCATAAGCAAATGTATGGTGTCTGCGATCCATGGCACATCACATTCAATTAAAGCAGGAAACAGAATTTCCTCCTCTTTGTCATGATGGGAGTGATCAATATAGATTTTGAGGAAATCAATAATCTGAGCAACCCTGAAAAGATCAAAGTACTTTCTGTCAAGTATCTCCGAAGCAATTTTTTTCATTGCTGACAGAACTATAAGAATAGCATCGTGTTCACCTTTAAGATCGTAAGTTGGATTCATGGCTGTATGGTTTTAAAATGTCATCATGAAAATTTCCTGGTATTTCTGCTTCCTTTTTGTTTGATCACACCCTATGTTAAAAAAACGATATGTTTTTAGCCTGAATGGCTGATGCACATTGAAAAAAAAGCAAATAGTACGTTTGTTTCCGGTTTTCATTTTTACCTATGTATAATTGCGTTTTTAATTCACTAAAAGATTAAGCAACTTAGGTTCTCTCTTTTTCAAATTACTCATTGTCCGATATTGGCATAACAGGCTTTCTTCCAATACTATTGCTACCGTGAAAAGGAGTTGGTTGAGTTAGTTGAGTTTCCTTATCGGATACTAACATGTTTTCATTAGGCATTTCCAACCTTCGTGATAAGCTTGGGAAAGCAAATGAAGCCACGAAAAAAAGTTCGTGGTCTGATAATTATATCTACTGGATGTTTACGAAGAATTGCTAATATAGGCTGTGAAATGGTTATGTTTTCACTGCCCGTTATTTTAACCAGAGGTGGTTCTCTTAGCTTGTATTTTACTATACTGATCATCACCAAACCCACAAAAAGTTAGAAGTGATAATTTAATCATTGCAAAAACAATGTTAGCTTTCATAAAAGGCTTTCAGGTGTTTTTTGCTACTTTCATGCTATGTAAAATTACAACATTTCGAAGGCGAATGCAAGTTATACTGCAAACGGGATAAATTTCCGCATCCATTAAGTCTCAAATTCCAAATTCCAAGGTCCAAATTCCAACTGGGACGTATAGTCAGTCTTGGTTCTTGAGATTTGGGACTTTGGTCTTGGGTCTTTTTTTAATGCGTGATTTTATCCCACTCCAAGTATAAAAAATGTTACTCAGCATTGTTAGTGAATGAATCTGGGAATGCAATGAGACTCTCAGTTTTTCTTTTTCAATAGAAACCTAATAGTAATCAGCAAATCTGTCTGTTTATATATAACCATGTTCAGATTTTCTGAACGTAAATCTTTGCATGTAAGATTTAATCTGAAAGAAAGCTAAAAATAAAAGCTAAAAAATATTCGGTTTAGCTTCAAAAAGCAGCAGTTATTTAAATCCGTAATGAGGAGCCAGGATTTTCAAAAACCAGGCTGAAGGAAGAATTCGCTTCAGGATTACAGCTAACTTTTGCTCAGCAGACGCAATAACATACCTGTGGCATGGGTTTTCTGTTTCGATTATCTTAACGAGTTTTTGAGCAAGAATATCTGGTAGCCATCCTCCGTTTTCATCTTTTTCGATTACATCAAGCGTTTTTGTAAATTGCCCGGCATAAGGATCGCCGACATTGTTAGTTATAAAATTGCGACGATTGGCTGTATTGTTTGTATGGAAATCACCCGGATTTATAACAACCACCTTGATATTGAATTGTTTTAATTCCATTCGCAGGGTCTCGCTTAATCCTTCGATGGCAAATTTGCTGGCTGAATAAAATCCCTGGAAAGGCAATCCCATCAACCCGCCTATGGAACTGAAATTAATTATGGTTCCGCTTTTTTGTTTACGCATGGTTGGCAAAACTTCCCTTAGCATGTAAACCAGTCCCATCACGTTGGTATCCATCTGTAGCTTTGCATTTTCAATTGCTGTGGTTTCAATGGCTCCGCCGGTGTGCATGCCTGCATTATTGATCAAAATATCAATTCGTCCTTCTTTGAGTAAAACCTTCTCTACAGCCAGATGAACCGATTGCTGATCTGTAAGATCCATTTTCAGGACATTGATCTTCGGGTTATTATAAGTTTCTTTTCGGACGGTTCCATACACTTTATGCCCTTTTTCGGCAAGCAGTTCAGCAGTTTTTCTGCCAAAGCCTGATGATATACCTGTAATAAGTATAACTTTTTGCATGGAGTAAATGTTTAGAAAAAATGTTCTTGTTATTTTGCCACGGCATCACTTGCCAGTACGCCCAGCTTAATTGCGGCTTTCGAAATTTTATCAATGGCAATGTCCAATTGTTTAAAAGTGTGGGTTGCCATAAGTGAAAAACGTATCAGGCTGTCTTCTTTTGGTACGCCGGGCGAAACAACCGGGTTTATAAAAATCCCGTCTTCCAGAAGCATATGGGTCATTTGCAAAGCCTTTATTTCATCGCGTATATACAAAGGAATGATAGGTGATTCGGATCGTCCGGTGTCAAATCCCAAATCGTTGAATGCTTTTAAAGCATAATCGGTAAGCTTCCAGAGGTGTGTTATCCTTTCGGGTTCTGATTCCATTATATCCAGCGCAGCCAGCACGGTAGCGGCTGATGAAGGGGTCATACTGGCACTGAAAATCAGTGAACGTGAATTATGCTTCAGATAATTTATGATTTCTTTGTCGGCAGCAATAAAACCGCCTAAGGATGCCAGTGATTTGGAAAAAGTTCCCATGGTGAGGTCAACTTTGTCAGTAAGTCCGAAATGGGATGCTGTTCCTGCTCCATTTTTGCCTATAACGCCTATTGAATGCGCATCATCCACCATCACCGATGCATTATATTTCTCAGCAAGCCTTACCACTTCGGGCAAGTTAATAATATCGCCCTCCATAGAGAAAATCCCGTCAACTACAATCAGCTTGATTTTATCAGGCTCACAAAGTTTTAACTTAGCCTCAAGGGCGTGCATATTATTATGCTGAAACTTGAGTATTTTTGAAAACGAAAGCCGGCTCCCTTCAATAATAGATGCATGGTCATATTCGTCGAGTAACAAATAATCGTTGCGACCGGTAAGTGCTGACACAACGCCTAAATTCACCTGGAAACCTGTACTGTAGCAGATGGCCCCATCTTTATTCATAAGTTTGGCAAGCCTTTCCTCCAACTCAATATGAATATCGAGTGTTCCGTTTAAAAACCTGGAACCTGCACATCCTGTACCATATTTATCAATGGCTTTTTTTGCAGCTTCTTTTATTTTAGGATGGTTGGTTAGCCCCAGATAACTGTTAGACCCAAACATCAGAACCTTTTTGCCATTTATTAAAACCTCAGTATCCTGATCCGATTCAATAACCCTGAAATATGGGTACAGTCCTGCTGCCATTATTTTTTGAGGAGTATCATATCCTGAAAGCTTTTCCTGTAGGAGTTTCATAAATGCGTCTAAGATGAATTTTCGAATACAAAAGTACTGAATTTTTTTTTAATGATTATTCCGATCGCCTCAATTCACGAAATTATTAAATATAGAATAGTTTTAAATATATCAATATATATCTGATATACAGGGGATAAGAAAGTCAAATATCACTCATGTTTTAAAATTATTTCCAGATTATCCGGTTATTAATGTTCATTTCAACTGTTCATTTCTAAACCTGATTTGTAGGATGCTTTTTTAATTTCCGCATTCCTGATTTGGCTATTATGCCGGGTAATCCCTCGAAAATGATCAGCTCCGGTTATCCCGACTCAGAATATGATTACCGGATAATCGGAGCTGAAAGAGTTTCATCAAGCAGAAGATATATTGCTATCAGGGTTCTGTTTTACTTATGCTTTATAGAAATAAGTGTGTATTTCTGAATCAGAAACTGTTGCTACATAAGCCGATAATCCGTTTGCATTTACTTTTTCGATCAGCGGCATAGGTTTAAAGGGAGTAATAAGCTCGAATATCAAACCGGATTGCATTTCGGAAGTCCGCTTGATTACTTCTGCCAAAGGATGCTGGCCAGTCTTTAGCATTTCTCGTGCATCAAAGGTTTCGCTTACTGCAGCGGCATCGAACCACGATGGCTTTTCATTTAAATTTTTGTCAGTACTCATAATTTTGTTTGTTTGATTTTGTCTTGCGGCATTCCGCAGGGAATTAATAATTGTTTAGGAGGCATTGATATAAAAATGCACTCTTTGGTTCAAGGTTCAAGGTTCAAAGTTCAAGGTTCATAGGTAAGGAACTATTTTTACACTGGTTTGAGATGCTTTTTTCTGACTATTTTCTTTTAACCATTAACCTTAATCCTTTTTCTCCTATTTCCCGTACGAAAGCAGCCTCTGTTCGCCCTGTAGAGCCCGCAGTTCGGTAAGATCCTGCGAAAACTCAATGGTGCCCATATAGTTACCATCCTTATCGCGAAGCGGGAAATAGTTTATGTAAATAAATTTTGGACCCATCTGTATCCAGAATGGAGCTGCACTCTCCTTGCCACTTTTAAAATCATTCAGAATCTGGTCAACAATATGCATGCTGTGCGGTGGATGACACATACGAACATCACGGCCAAGTATGGCTCTGTTGCGATCAAAAATACGGTGCGGTCCCTGTGTGAAGAATTTTACCTTGTCGTTCTTATCCACAAAAGTTACATCAATTGGTAACGTGTTCAGCAGCAAGGTTAATTCGTTGATGCTAAAGCTGCCACTGGGCAAACGCACTATTCCGCCGGCAAACTCGCTGCCGGGTTCACCTGCCGAAATCTCAACGTTATCTGGAAACCATTCCTCTGTAGGATCGAAAAGACAATATCCTATTTCGTTGGTTTGCTGCAATATATCGAACCATTCCTGGTCGGTAAGTTCGTCCATGGCCATGGGGAACAGAATTTCGTCTTCTTTCATAATCATATCGGTAACCGACTTTGATGCATTAGAAAGTACGATATCAATAATATCAACCATTTCGGCGGCTGTAGCTCCCTTTGAATTCTCAAGAACTTCGATAGCATTCTTTAGCGAGGCTCTTGTTTCATCGTGCTTGCCCCACATCACGGTTGGAGGGCCGGTAATGCCTTTGGTTTCGAGGAACGGGAAAAGCAGGTTTTCCTTACGCCTGTAGTGTTTATCCACATCCATCAAAGCATTGAAAATAGAAAGCATCTGCATAACGTGGCTGTCAATTATTTCGTCGCTGTGGTTTTCAGTTGTTCTTCTCACGGTTTCGAAGATTCCGTTGAGCTGCAACACCAATTTTTCGAGTTCGCGATTCTCCTTTTTAAAGGTATCAACCGGGTGGCCTGCGGGTATGGCTTTTGCATCTGTATGATCAATATTGCCATCGAGAACCATGGCGTGGATATCGCAAAGTTTCAAAACTTCCTCAATAGGAAGTCCTTCTTTGATGAGTTCCTGCTCTACCTCAACCACTTCATCGTAAGGTATGCCTTTAAGCAAGTTGGTGAGTTGTGCTTTTATAGCTTCGGGAGCTTCGCCCTGATGAAGCTGAAGAATCATGTGCTTCAGGAGTCCTTTCCTGTTTTCCGAATTGTTGATTAATTCGCTCATTTTCAAATGTTTTTAAAAGGAATAAATATGTTTGTTTCTTAATGATACTGGTTTGAATTCTTGCTTTGAATATTTCTCCGCAAAGGTATAAAATAATTTAGGTACAGTAATACTTAAATAGAAAATATTTATTTTTATCTCACCATAGTTGGCTGACAAGTTTAAAAATTTTGTGAGGCGGATGGTTCCGAAATTTAATCAAAACGTACAAATTTTTAAAAAATACATCTACAAAAAATTCATTTAGGAATTATTAATCAATGTCTTTTAGTTAGTGGCTTTAAATAATTTTCACCACATAGGACATAGTTCACATAAAAATTCACATAGGTCAGATACTTGGGAAATTCTATGTGTTATCTTTGTTCCTATTGTTTCTATGTGGTTCATTTTAAAAATTCCAAATTCAATTTTCTTAACTAAACGACATTGAATTATTAATTATATTTGTTCAACCAATTCTAAAAACACATTTATGAAAACCAGAAAGATCTTATTCGTATTTTGTCTTGCATTCGCATTTTCAGGTATTGCTGCTGCGCAGGATTGTGGTTATTACAACATGTCGAAAGGTATGTTATTCGGTTATCAGAACCTGGATGCAAAGGGCAAAGTTACCGGCACGATGCGAACCACCTGCCTTGATGTAAGTACGGCAGGCAACGCTGTTATTTACAAAGTTAAAAGTGAGTATGCAGATGATAAAAACAAAAATCAGTCAACGCATGAATATAGCATGAAATGCGAAGACGGTAAATTTTATGTGGATATGCAGAATTTTATTGATCCAAAATCTATGGAAGGCTTTAAGGATATGGAGGTTACTGCAAGCAGCACGGATATGATGTATCCTGCCAGGTTATCTGCCGGCCAGTCACTTCCTGATGCCAGTATAACCATATCAGCGGCCACCGGCGGCGTAAGCCTGCTGAACCTTTTAGTAAATATTACAAACAGGCAGGTTGTTGGCACCGAATCGGTTACTGTGCCAGCCGGTACATTTGAGTGTTTTAAAATTACATATACTGTGGAAACAAAAATGATATTTAGAGTAAATTCAGTTGTAAATGAGTATGTTAGCATGGGAGTTGGCAATGTAAAAACGGAAAGCTTTGATAAAAAGGGGAAGTTAATCGGGTCAACGGTACTGGCTGAGTTGAAAAAATAGGGAAACCTAAAGCAGAATTACATTTTTATGTGCCTTTGCAGGTAAGCACTGATTTTGCTTGCCTGCATTTTTTGTGAATATTTTTCATTGATGAATATCAGGTTATGAGTTCAATGAAAACATACGTATGCGAAAAAAATATTTTGGTCTAAATTCTTCGATAAGTATTGCTGTTATTGCTTTTGAGAGAATTTCGAAAAAGTCAATAATCCGATTAAAAAATATTTAACATTTCATTTACACTTAATTGCTTTTAAATTCATATATTTACAATACTATATATAAAATTTGTGTCCTGCATTCTGCTGTATTTTCAAATTGAAATTTCAAGTTTACACGCATCTTTAGTTAAGTGAATTTTACAAGATTATTATCTAATGTTAAGTGCTGCAATGTATGATTTATCCATCTGATGCTGATATTATACCCTTTGCCAGAAACCTGGTGCAAAGCTTACAACCTTATGCCCATGCTAACGAGGTGCAACTCTCATTTTTAACAGGTATAAAAAAGCAGGTACTGAACTACCAGCCATTTTTGCTTTCACAATCGTTGGTTCAACTTATTTGCAACATTATTAACCTGGTCCCGCCCAAAAGTAAGATTGATGTCCGGTTGAATTTATGTCCCGAAAAAAAACAATTGTTCCTGGTGATTGAAAATACAGGTATTAATTTAAACTGGATGAGTGAAATTGTAGTACAAAATATATATCCTTTTAGCGTATTCCCAAAACCAAATGGTACTTTATATCGGCTGGCTCTTCCTTTACATCAAAATGTAAACTCAGTAGATCAGATTACCAAAACAAGCAGCTCCAAAGCTATTCCACTGTTTTATTCCGAAATTCAAAAGCGACTTCGGTCCTACAACACAGAGGCGGAAAAACGCATGGCAATTCTTGAGCAAAGCCAGCCAAAGGAAGCCGCTTTTATGCAGCGGATAAATGCGCTTATAAAAGCAAACCTGGAGGATGAAGATTTCGATACCGATGCCTTGTGCAAAGCTATGTCACTAAGTCGTACGCAATTGTTTCGCCGGTTAAAATCGCTTATACGACAGGCGCCAGCCAATTATATCAGATCCATACGACTGCAAAAAGCTAAGGAACTGCTCGAAACTACCGATCTTACAGTGGGCGAAGTGGTGTTTAAAACTGGGTTTCAAACCCTCAGCCATTTTACAAATATTTTCCAGAAACAATACGGTGTGCTGCCTTCTGTTTTTCGCCGAAGCAATAAAAGTGCAACAAATGAATAAAAGAATGCAACAAATGGCATAACACATGCAGATATTTGAATGTAACTTTGTCAAACCAATTAATACTTACTGATATGGACCAGCAAAAGGAAAACAAAGAATTTATTATCCGCTATCTGAATGCGCTGAGCGGAGTTACCAAAACAAGGGAAATTATGGAGGAATATCTTGCTGATGAAGAGCTGATAAACCACATTATATTTTTTGATACGGTATTTCCCAAATACGAAATGTTTGCCGATGAGATAACCGCCGAAGGCAACCGGGTTGTTTTACGCGCAAGATTAAAAGGCTGCCATAAAGGCGAACTTAACGGAATACAACCCACAAACCGGAATGTTGAATTTCC
>JBBSDG010000089.1:0-12428 GCA_038249635.1 Bacteroidales bacterium
AAGGGCAACCTTTGATACCCGCGACTCCATCGGAGCCAATTTTATTAATTCCTGCCTCGAGGAATTTGCCGATACAATTCGCGATTTTGCTGCTGGTTGCACTGAGTTTTCGGACTACAGCCTACAGGTTATTATGTCTATTTTATCAAACTATACACCAAATTGCCTGGTGCACACATGGGTGGAAGGTGAGTTTAAAGAAGGTGGCCATAATTATGATGATCTTTATACCGACAGCGAATTTGTTAACCGTTTCCAAACCGGAGTGCGTATTGCAGAGGTCGATAGGTACCGCGCCACCACTCACAACAAAGGAATTTACAACGGGATTGATGCAGTGGTGCTGGCTACAGGCAACGATTTCAGAGCCGTGGAAGCCTGCGGACATGCCTATGCCTCGCGCAACGGGCAATATAGCAGCCTCTCAAAAGTGGATATTACAGGAAATTTGTTCCGGTTTTCGCTCAAAGTACCCATGGCACTGGGAACGGTCGGAGGTCTTACACATCTGCATCCGCTGGCAAAACTATCACTTCAGTTACTTGGCAATCCCGGTGCAACCGAACTTATGATGATTGCCTCGGCTGCAGGACTGGCAAATAATTATTCAGCCGTAAAATCATTAGTCACCAAAGGCATTCAGAAAGGACATATGAAAATGCATTTGCTCAATATATTGAATGTTTACCTGGCTAACGACGAAGAAAAGAAACAAGCCGTTGAATATTTCAAGCATGAGAAAGTTTCGCATAGCGCGGTGAATAGTTTCCTGGAGTCGATAAGGGGCTGAGAGATGGAGGGACTGAGGGACGGGGAGAGGGAGAGACTGAGAAAGGGGAATGGACAAGGAGACACGGGGAAAGGGAGACACGGGGAAAGGGAGACATAGAGGCAAGGAGAAAGAGAGTGGAGGATGGACATGGAGAAAAAAGTAATAGAAAAAGCAATTATGGGTAGCCAGATTTCAAACCCGTCTAACCCTTCAAATTTTTCAATCTTCTAAACATTTCAAACCCTTCAAACTCTTCAAACCTTTCAAACCAATCATTCCCTTCAATCCCATCAATCCTTCAATCCCTTCAATCCTTTCAATCCCTTGCCACACAACTCCTACTTCAACGCCAAACTCTTACTTACCTCCGAATACCTGGTTCTGAATGGTGCTCAGGCACTTGCAATTCCACTAAAATTCGGACAAAGCCTGAGTGTGAAAGAAAATTCGCTGGGATTTATTTACTGGCAAGCCATAGCTCATGATGGCTCTACCTGGTTCAGCGCGAAATATGCTTTAAATGAGTTCAATATCATCGAAAGCAGCGATCCGGATATGGCCAGGCATCCTCAGCGGCTGATGCTTGCAGCACTAAAACTCAATCCTTCATTTTGTAAATTATCCCAAGGCTGTAACGTAATTTCAACCCTGAATTATCCTTTGTTGTGGGGACTTGGAAGCAGTTCAACACTTATAGCAGCCTTGGCTGGTTGGGCAGGTATCGATCCATTTAGTCTCCATTTTGAAGTCTCCAAAGGTTCGGGATACGATATTGCTTGTGCTATCAATAAAGGTCCGTTAGTTTACACACTTCATGGAAACATCCCGCAATTTGAGCCTGTAAAATTTTCACCATCCTTTGCCGACAAAATATTTTTTGTGTATCAAGGCAACAAACAGGACTCAGCCGAAGGCATTCAGAAATACCGCAACAGGAATTCAAATCCCGATAAAGATAGTATAGAAACTGCAAGCTTACTTACCCAACTTATGATTCACGCTTCTGATCTTAATGAATTTGAGCAGGTAATTGTAGCACATGAACAACTGATCAGTTCGCTGCTTGATGCACCAATCCTCAGGCAAAAAATGTTCAGTGATTTACCGGGCGAGGTAAAATCGCTGGGTGCATGGGGTGGTGACTTCTGTATGCTCACCTGGCGTGATGATATTGCATTACTTTCTCCTTATCTGAAAAGTAAAGGACTCGAAACATGGTTTAATTTCAACGATATTGTACTTTAGCATCCAAATTCAGTTTTCAGATGACCAACTCTGATTTTCAAGGTTCCCGGTTAACCTCCGCTTTAACGGAACCTATTACCGTTGCATGGCAATCGCCCAGCAACATCGCTCTTGTAAAATACTGGGGCAAAACCGGTAGGCAGCTTCCGGTAAACCCATCACTGAGCATGACTTTGTCAAATGCTTATACCCTCACAAAGCTTACTGCTTTTCCCCGTGAATCCGAAGGTACCATTGATCTTGATTTTTGGTTCGAAGGCAATCATAACAAGGCTTTTGGTGAACGGATGAGTAAATTCCTGCTATCAATTATTGATATTTTTCCCTGGCTCGAACAGCTAAGCCTCAAACTTGAAACCCACAATACTTTCCCGCATTCAGCCGGTATTGCATCATCGGCCTCAGCATTCAGTGCTTTGGCACTTTGCCTTTGCTCACTGGATAATGAACTCCTCAACATAATACTGGAGGAAAACGAATTCCGATCCAAAGCATCCTATATTGCCCGTCTGGGTTCGGGAAGCGCCTGCAGATCGCTGTTTCCAGGGTTTACCGTGTGGGGAAAAACAAAGTCACTTCCCGGTTCAACCGATTTAATGGCAGTGCCGGTTCCCGAAATTCACCCGGTATTCACCACCCTACAGGATACTATTATAATGGTGAACAAGAAAGAAAAACCGGTTTCCAGTTCCGAAGGGCATAACCGTATGATCGGGCACTCATTTGCGGAAGCTCGAATAAAACAGGCAGGACTAAACACTTCTCAATTGCTCGAAGTATTAAAAACAGGCGATAAACAGAAATTTATAAGCATTGTTGAAAACGAAGCCTTTACTTTGCATGCACTTATGATGACTTCCGTTGATGGCTATATGCTTATGGAGCCTGAAACTGTGCGTATTATCAGCCTTATACAACAATTAAGGAAGCAAACCGGGCTGAACATTTGTTTCACCCTCGATGCAGGCCCGAACATTCATCTGCTTTATTTTAAGGATGAAATTGAACAAGTAAATAAATTGATTGTTGAAGATTTATTAATAAACAATGAACAAAATATGCGGATAAATGATTTTTGTGGTGCAGGTCCGGTTAAAATCGGTTAGTTGGCTCAAATCATTCTGCAGCAGGTTTTTGTAAATAAAATATAATGAACAAAAAAGCAGATATTTTTTACGGAAAAGTATTGTTATTCGGCGAGTATAGTATTCTTTTCAACTCCAAAGGTCTTACAATACCTTACACCCATTTCACGGGGCAACTGAGTTTTATTAACGACGACAAATACACGGATTTCGATTTCGCGGTACAGTCGAACAAACAGTTAAAAGAATTTCTGGGTTTTATGCTCGAGCTTGAGGCAAAGAGCCAAATGCCTTGCGCCATTGATTTCAAAAAACTGGGTATTGATCTGGAAAAAGGCTTATATTTTGAATCAAATATCCCGCAAGGATATGGAATCGGAAGTTCCGGAGCATTGGTTGCAGCCATTTACGACCGCTATTGTACCAATAAGATTGAAGCTAATGAATCTATTTCAGGTAAGGATATAAGCAGGCTCAAAGAAATATTCGCAAAACTCGAATCGCTTTTTCATGGTCAAAGCAGTGGCATTGACCCCTTGAATTGCTACTTGCAGCATCCTTTGCTGATTCATTCGCGTGAGGATATTTCCATAACCGGAGTTCCACGCTCAAAGTTCGAAAGCGAAGGTGTTATTTTCCTGGTCGATACAGGAAAAGTAGGTAAAACCGGCCCTCTGGTAAACCATTTTCTCGAACAGATGCGCTATAAGGAATATGAAAATGTTTTCAGGACAGACTACATCCCTTGGGTAAATCAATGTATTTCGGATATACTGAGTGGAAATATGCGTTCCTTTTTTGAATCGCTTATAAAAGTTTCGGCATTCCAGTTCAAGAATTTTACTAATATGATCCCCGAAAATTTCATGTCGGCCTGGAAATGGGGCCTGGATTCCGGCAAATTCCAGCTTAAGCTCTGTGGTTCAGGTGGGGGCGGATTTTTATTGGGATTTACGACAGATTACCCTGCAGCAAAAAAATATTTTACAGAGCAGCAGCACGAATTGATCCCTGTGTATAAGTCAGCTTGATTGGTTAGTTATATCACGCACTTCGAAGTCGATTTGGAATCTCAATTTAATATCTTACTGAATAAGATCAATTGAAAATAATTTTGATAACTCATTGTAATCAAGACAGATATTCATGCAAGGCTAATTGGGGACTCAAAACCATATTCAAAAGATAATTCTATAATGCCACCAAAGAATATCTGTTAAAATCCACGCATTATTCCTGTACTTTTGTGTTTCACATTCCTTTATTCAATTCATGGAAAATTCCTTCATAATTACAGGCCAGATTGTTGATGTAGTATCCGGAAAAATATTCCCCGGAAAAATTGAAGTTAAAGATGGTCGCATCGAAGCAGTCGCATCCTGCGATACAGCGAATAATCAATATCTTATTCCCGGACTTATTGATGCTCATGTACACATCGAAAGTTCCATGTTGGTTCCGGCTGAATTTGCACGATTAGCCGTAGTGCATGGTACAACGGCAACTGTTTCCGATCCTCACGAAATAGCCAACGTTTTGGGAATGGAAGGTGTAGATTTTATGATACGAAACGGCAATTTGACGCCTTTCAAATTCCACTTCGGCGCCCCTTCCTGCGTTCCGGCTACAGGCTTTGAATCGTCGGGAGCGGTTATTAATTCAACACAAATAGGCGAGTTGCTGAAACGGGATGATATATTGTACCTTTCGGAAATGATGAATTTCCCTGGCGTAATTTTCGGGGATGTGGAAGTACATCAGAAACTTGCTTTTGCTCAGCATTATAACAAACCGGTTGATGGACATGCACCGGGACTGAATAGTGAAGATATTAAAAAATATGCTTCTGCCGGTATTACTACCGATCATGAATGCACCACTATTGAAGAAGCCATTGAAAAGATTAATTCAGGCATGCACATACTTATACGCGAAGGCAGCGCAGCCCGAAATTTCGATGCACTGGTTTCACTTCTGGATACTCATCCCGAAAAGGTAATGTTCTGTAGCGACGACAAACATCCCGACGAACTGGTTGCCGGGCACATAAACCTGTTGATTAAGCGGGCAATTTCGGCCGGGTTTAATCCCATGGCCGCAATCAGGGCCTGTACCCTCAACCCGGTAAATCACTATAAACTAAAGTGTGGACTTCTTCAAACAGGTGATGCCGCCGACATAACTGTTGTTGATGATTTAACCAACTTTAATATAAGGAAAACGTTCATCAACGGACACCTTGTTGCCGTGAACGGAAAGTCAATCCTGGAATCATTTAAATATGATTCTCCAAACTGTTTTTTAGCACCACCGGTTAATACCTCAGATCTCGAAGTTGTTGCAGGTAACGGAAAGCTTAAAGTTATCCGGGCTTTCGATGGTGACCTGGTTACCGAAAAACTACTCGCTGATCCTAAATTACTGGATGGAAATGTTGTTAGCGATATAAAAAATGATATCCTCAAAATTGCTGTAATCAACCGTTATAAGCCTTCTAAACCGGCTATTGGATTTATCAATGGTTTCGGTCTGCAGCGCGGGTCTATGGCATCAACGGTGGCGCACGACAGTCATAATATTATTTGTATTGGCACTAACGACAGGGATATGGTTACAGTTATCAACAGCCTGGTGGCAAAAAAGGGTGGTATTGCAGTTACCGATAGCCTCAGCCTGGATATTCTTCCCTTGCCTGTAGCCGGTTTAATGGGTGATATGGATGGGTACAAAGTAGCTGAGTTGTACGAAAATATAAACAAAAAAGCACTGGCATTGGGTGGACCTCTGAAGGCTCCTTTTATGACACTTTCGTTTATGGCATTGCTGGTAATTCCCGAATTGAAATTAAGTGATATGGGATTATTTGATGGATCTAATTTCTCATTTACCGGATTGTTCGAAAATACAAAGGCGTGAAAATGCTCATAATTTCTATTTTTAGAAGAAGAATAAGCGGAAATCATCTGATTTAAGGAGTCTTTAACATTTCCATAACTCTATAAATGAGGATTTTGAAATATATTTGTCAAAACGAATGAATAAATTTACATATTTACGATCGGGTAATGTATTTATTTATACTTTTGTAAAAAATATACAGAAATGAATGATCAATTGAAACTTGACATCGTAAAACTTGAAGCTGCAGCAAGTAAACTGCGCGCCATGGCACACCCAATGCGTATTGCCATTATCGAATTGCTGAACAACAACAAGAGATTGAATGTTACTGAAATATATGAATCATTACATATAGAGCAGGCCGCAGCATCACATCACCTTAACATTTTAAAAAGTAAAGGGATACTTGCTTCGAAACGCGACGGTAAACAGATTCATTATTCGCTGAAAAACAGTACACTGCTCGACATTATAACTTGCATCAATAAATGCAACGAGGCTCAGTAATTCTGGCAGATTAATGCATTTTCAATTCCTGGGAATTATAATTCCCAGGTTTCTTCTTCTTCCCAGTTGGCCTTTAGGTCAAATGTTTTTGGATGAACAATTACAGTTTCGGGCTGAATTTTCTTTAAAAATATTCCGGTATCCCATCTGCCATTGGCATTACTGTCCAATATGGCTTTCAATCCGTATTTTCCCGGCGACTGGAGTCCGAAATCGGCACGTCTTTCGGTGGTAATTGTAAGCTGCTTCACAACAATACCTTTTTCGGTCACAAGCTGAAGTATAACAGGAACACTTTCGTCCTTCCGATTTATGGTGACTGCAATCTTCCCATACTCTTCTATTGACTTCATTTGAAAAGGAATATGTGTCGAATCGCTTTTATCATCGTAAATATCGGTAAATGTAGCCTTGGGTATGTAAATATCGTATTTGTCGGTAGCATTCCAGTTGTATGTTATGAGTAAATGCCGGCGAATACTGTCAGTAAACTGAAATACCGGATTAATAATACTGGTATCTTTTAAGGCCACACGTTTACTCACAATAGCCTCAAAATCAGATTCTTTAACTGGGTTGGCAAAAGAAAGCCGCAACGGGTTATTATAGCCAAGCAGGTTATTACTTAACGAAGTCGAAAATGTTAAAGGTGTTGCTTTTTCAATTTTCAATGCTTTGCCTGTTACTTTCATTGCAGTGGAAATACTAACAGTATCCAAAACAATTCCGTTTGCCGAAACCTGGAGCTTCAGTGTGTCGGGCTTATTCAGCAACCAGGCATTCAGGGTATCATTTGTACTATTCCATTCCTGTATAGCCCAAGGTAAGGAGTCGGAAATATTTAACGCCTTAAAACCAGGCAATTTTGTCGGATACCTGAACATAAGAGAAAGCCTGTTTTTGGCCACAATAGCACTTTTGAGAATTCGCTGAGTCGAGTCCGGTTCCTGGAACATAACTATGGAAACCAGTTTTTGAGTCTTGAAATCTACTTTCTTAACTGCAACCGTATCACTCAGATTTATAGCATTATAATAGGGTTGCACCGAATCGGAACTAAAACCTATAGTTTCGGTAGGAAGATTATACATATAATCATTATCCCCGTCAAGAAGCGCTACTGCCCGGTATTTGCCCGAAGCCAGGTTATTGAAAATAAAATTCCCTTTATCGGTAGTGCGCGAAACATAGGTTGGGATTTGTTTCTTCGGTACCGAGTCAGTAAAATCTTTGTATAATTCCACAAAAACGCCCTTGGCCGGCGCGCGCGTATAGGCATCAGTTACTGTGCCCGAGAGGCTCAACGAATCAATGTCGGGACCGGTAGAGAATGCAAAATTGAAGTTAGGAATAGGGTTGCTCTCGGTAAGATCAACAATGGCTTCGCCAAAGTAGAAATTATACGTGGTATTGCTACGAAGTGAATCTTCGAGTTTTATTACTACCGAACGTCCTTTTAGCTTAATTTCAGGTAAGGTTTTTAGAGGCGGTGAAATCAGTAGAAATTTCTCTGGTGTTTTCAACTGAACGTACTCGTTAAACGTAAGTGTGAGTTTATTTCCCTTAAAATTTGTGGAGAGATCTTTTGGCTCCGAAATCACCATTTTAGGAGGTGCAATATCTTTGGGGCCACCTGTAGGCGAAACAATGGTAGCGCAAGCCAGAGCATATAAAGCAAGAGTTGCCGGCAATAGTAATTTAAGTGCCTGTATAAAATAATTTTGCTTTTGGGAGCGCATAAGTTGAATGGATTTACACTGCAAAGATGCGAAAAAATCGGGGAGTAACCGATATGCGGTTATGTATCAGGGACTTTTAACATTTATTGTCTATAGAAATTGTGCCATAAAACTTCATCTGAGTAAGATGTGAGTAGAAATTCGCTTACAAATCCGGAATTCTGATTTAAGCCAACTTTGAAAAGGCAGTTTGAAAAGAAAAGCACATAAATGATATTCCATTTGTTAATCAGCCTATTAAGCTGAAATCCACTCTATAACAAAAAAAATATTAAAAGAATTTTATTTAATTATTCTAGTACTTAAATGATGTTTAATTCAAATAATAATTCAATAATACCAAATTCCATAATACTCATATTCAGTATTATACAATCAATTATTCAATATTAAGCAAGGATTCCCATGCAGATTTCCTAACTCCGACAGCCGTTATCCGGGATATTTTATTAATTTTGAACTTGGAATTATACTATAAATATAACTATCTTAGCTTGCTATATTGCAAAAACGATAGTTATTTATCCGAATTGAATATGTCGCAAACAACCACAAAGTTTAACACTAAATACCATTTAGGACTTGATCTGGGATCCATTTCCCTGAATACAGTTATAATGGATGAAGACCGAAAAATTCTGGAAAACCGTTATACCTACTGTGAAGGCCGCCCATTTAATGTCCTTCAAAAGATAGTTTCCGAAATTACAGATAAATACGGAGCTGAGAATATTGGTTGCATAGCACTCACCGGCAGTGGCGGTAAAAAAGTAGCTGAGTTGATCGGAGGATCGTTTATCAACGAAATTATAGCACAATCTACTTCGGCATCAGTGCTTTATCCTCATGCCCGTACCATCATCGAGATGGGAGGTGAAGACTCCAAGCTTATCCTGATGGAAAATGGTACCGAGGACGGCCATACCCGTTTATCTGATTTTTCGATGAATAGCCTGTGTGCGGCAGGTACCGGTTCTTTCCTCGATCAACAGGCGAAACGGATTGGAGTTCCGATTGAAAATGAATTTGGAAAGCTGGCACTGTTATCCGAAAATCCTCCAAGGATTGCCGGTAGGTGCAGCGTTTTTGCAAAAAGCGATATGATACATCTTCAGCAAATTGCTACCCCATTGCACGATATTGTCGCGGGACTATGCTTTGCCGTTGCCCGAAACTTTAAAAGTAACCTCGGAAGAGGTAAAAAATTCAAATCACCGGTGCTTTTCCAGGGCGGAGTTGCTGCCAATGCCGGTATGGTAAGAGCTTTCCGCGAAGTCTTCGAACTTACCGATGAAGAACTTATCATTCCAGAGTACCATGCATCCATGGGTGCCATCGGGGCTTTATACCATGTTTTATCGAACGGCGTAGCCGATGTCCCTAAATTTAAAGGACTTGATGATCTGGACTTCTACTTGCTGAACAAAGCCTACGAAAACAATTCGCATGAACAACTGGTAATATCTAACGCCACTTACAATAAAGATGTGGTGGTAAAGAAAATACCGGGTGAAAAAATAAAAGTTTCTTTAGGGATTGATATTGGCTCACTGAGCACCAACGTGGTTCTTATTGATGCTGAGCATAATGTGGTGGCCCGAAGGTATCTGCCAACCGCAAGCAAGCCGATGAATGCAGTTCAGCGTGGATTAAAGGAAATTTTTGAAGAAATAGGAGCTGATGTCGAAGTTGTTTCTGTTGGCACAACCGGTTCCGGAAGATACCTAATCGGTGACTTTGTTGGTGCCGATCTGATTAAAAACGAAATCACAGCCCAGGCAACCGCCGCCATTGATCACGACCCCACGGTTGATACTATTTTTGAAATCGGCGGACAGGATTCAAAATACATTTCCATCCAGGATGGTGTTATTGTTGATTTCGAGATGAATAAGGTTTGTGCCGCCGGCACGGGTTCCTTTCTCGAAGAACAAGCTGAGAAACTGAATATCAATATCATAAATGAATTCGAAGACCTTGCGCTTTCGGCCAAGAGTCCGGTACAGATGGGTTGCCGCTGCACGGTATTTATGGAGTCGGACTTAAATTCGCATCAGCAACGCGGCGCCGATAAGGACGATTTGGTCGGAGGATTGGCTTATTCCATAGTTGAAAATTATATTCAAAAAGTAGTAGGTGATAAACCTATAGGCGACAAAATATTTTTCCAGGGAGGAGTAACCAACAACAAATCAGTGGTTGCAGCCTTCGAAAAAATTACCGGCAAGCCTATCATAATTCCACCACATTTTGATGTAACTGGTGCCATTGGTGCAGCCATACTGGCAAGCAACGCCATGGTTGAAGGACAGAAAACCCGCTTTAAAGGCTTTAATATCAGCGAACTGCCATTTAGTATCGACAGTTTTACCTGCAAATCGTGTACCAACCATTGCGAAATACAAAAGGTGAAAGTTGCCGGCGAAAAAAAGGCGCTTTTCTATGGCGGACGATGTGAGTTGTATGAAGTGGACGACCGCAAGGGAAAAGTGAAGGACATTCCGAACTATTTTGAGGAAAGATTAAAATACCTGATGGGCGATTATCAGGAAGAAGCTCCTGATGGCCGAATAACTGTCGGTATTCCTCGTGCGCTGATGGTGTTCTGGCAGCAATTCCCGTTCTGGCGCAATTATTTCAGGGAACTCGATTTCAGAGTTGTACTTTCTGATCCTACTGATTACCAGCTCACAAAAAAGTCGCTGGAAATTATGGTTGCCGAAACCTGTTTCCCTGTGGAACTGATTCACGGCCATGTGGATAACCTGCTTCAGAAAAATGTGGATTTCATTTTCCTTCCGTTTATTGTTAACTCTAAAGGGACAAAAACCAATCCTACCAATAATCCCAACTGCCCCTGGATTCAGACTTACCCGTTTATGCTTCGCACTGCATTCACGGATCCTAAAACCAGAGATAAGTTCCTGACTCCTACCCTTCATTTCAGGTATTTCGGCAGGGTGCTGAATGATGAAATTGCAACGTTCATGAAGGGGAAATTCGGTATCACAAAATCGAAAACCATTAAAGCTATTAACCTTGCTGATCAGCAGCAAACCGCTTTCGAGAATGCAATTCAATCGCGTGGCCGCGTTATCCTCGAAAACCTTCCAAAAGATAAAAAAGCGATGATCATTCTCGGTCGTCCATACAATACGGGCGATCCGGCACTTAACCTCAGGCTTGTCGAAAAGCTGATCAACCTCGATACCATTCCTATTCCACTTGATTTTCTGCCTTTGCATGAGGAAAATATTTTTGACGATTACCGCATGATGTACTGGCCCAACGGGCAGAAAATACTTGCGGCAACACGTCTGATACGTAAAAACAACAATCTGTTTGGTGTTTTCATGGGTAATTTCCGCTGCGGACCCGATTCCTTCCTCACACATTATGTGCGCGAAGAAATGAAAGGCAAGCCTTACCTGCACCTGGAAGTGGATGAGCACAGTGCTGATGCAGGATTAGTAACGCGGCTCGAAGCTTTCCTGGATAGCCTCGAAGGCTACCTGAAAGTGAGCGGGTTGCATGAAATTGAACCAAAATATATTCACAACACCGAAAACAAGGTTGAAGGGCGCACACTTTATTTCCCCTATGCCCGCGATACAGTTCATGCTATGGCAGCTTCTTCGAGGTTATGCGGTATTAATGCGGAAGTACTTCCGATGCCTGGTTCACGCGAAATTGAAATTGCCCGCAAACTCACCAACGGACAGGAATGCTTCCCGTTTATCGCCACATTAGGAAGTTTTGTTGCAAAACTTCAGGAACCGGGTGCTGATCCTTCGAAGATGACCTTTTTCATGCCCGATCATAACGGCCCATGCCGCTTTGGCGATTACAACAAACTTCACCGGATTATTTTCGACAGGCTTGGGTATTTTGAAGCCGAGATACTCACTCCTACCAACGATAATTCATACGCCGAAATTGCTCCCGGTAAATCGGGTAAATTCCGGCTCAATGCGTGGAAAGGAATTGTGGCTACCGATTTGCTCAAAAAGATGGTCCAGGAAAAAAGACCGTATGAAAAAGTCAAGGGTTCAGCTAATAAGCTTTACCAATTCTGGCTGAATAAGGTTATTGAATCTATTGAAAATGGTTCACGGACTTTACCAAAAACACTCGAAAATGCAGGCAAAGCCTTCAAAATACTTGAAGTGGAAAAGGGTA
>JBBSDG010000090.1:0-12269 GCA_038249635.1 Bacteroidales bacterium
AGATTGTTAGTAATCGCAATCACATTTGCAACTCAAAAAGAAGTAGATCTCTGCATGGGACATATCCGAATCCGACATTGCCAAAGACAAGCGGATATTGATAGATATTATGCGAAAACTTAATTTGGTAAAGTAGAAATAGAATTAGATTTTTTTAAAAAACTGGTTATCGAAACTACTAATAATATAGAACTTATTGAAATATTGAATTTTAAATTCATAACTAAAGAGTGGTGTGAAGAGAACAAAAAACCTGAACCCATTGCATTTATTAATGAATTAAAAGAATTGCTAACCCAAAAATATAAAGAAGGGGCTAGCAATCAAAGAATTTCGGATGAAAAACGGAATCTATTCTATAACTCATCTTCCAGGATTCTTGAAAAGACTTTCCTTTTATTTTCCCAAATTAAAAATAAAATAATTTACGCGGAAAATTACAGTAAGTGGTATATTAGTGGTATGAGAATGATTGAAGACAAGGACCCTTTCTCTGAAAATCCCGAAATAAGTCATTGGAATTATGATACGTTTCTTGCAACTGAAACTGCAGGGATAATTAAAGACGGTATCTCGTCAACGTTCCTTTACAAAAGGTCAAAAAGTTATTTGATGAAACCAGAAGAAATATTCAAAGGTATTGAAGCACTTGACGCCAATGAAAACTATTTAATCGTATCATTTGGTATAAATATCTCTTATTACATTGATTATTTTAAGGTAAAAGGTCTTACGTTGGACCAGTTCAATGGATTGCTGATTATTCAAGTCCCTGGTTCAAGAATAGTTAGTCCATCCATTTTTATCATTAAAAAAGACGAATTACCTAACATTATCTCACAAGAAATAGGGGCAGAAATTATTGAAAGGTTTTCACTAAAAAAGATAAATGAAGAATATAAAATCTATGCTTCTGTTTTGGATTTGAATCTTGTCTCAGAAGAAATTCGGGCCGAAAATTCTCAGGGAAAAACTGAAGATGAATTGAGAAAATCAGCTTTACTAAGTCTTACTGTAAATACTGAAATAAGATGGAAAAAGGGTATCGAATTAGTTCAATTTATCGAATACTCTGAATACCGTCAACAGGGTCTACCAAACGGTCTAAGTGATATTATTAAACTTAAAAAAACATAGCACCAAACTTTAACTGATTGCTTCTTCTAATAAAATACCTGGCAGATAATTGGATTCAAGTTAGCTCCCAATTTCAGCAATATCACTTTTGCATTTTTGCAATTCCAGATTGAGTTCCACTTTTTTGTTGAATTGCTTACAGGTTTTGATGGCGGATTCAAGTCTCTGAATTTGGTCAGTTAATTGTTTTTTGCGTTGTTCAAAGGCAATCAGTGTTTTAAGATCGAAACGCGCTTTAACTTGATTCCCTGATACTTGAAAGCAGATATCGGAGAATACAAAATCGAGACTTTGCTGAAGCTTTAGTCCGAATGGAAAATTATCAGTATCGTACCAACCTGAAGTGAATGTCCAGTCAACAACTGCCTGGTTTTCATTAGTCGGGTGTTTATGCTTTTGGGATACTGAAAGCAACATTTCATTTTCAAATCGGATGACAAAAATGATGTTGTATGGAATAACACGATCAATCACATTTGTAATTTCGGAAATGGATTCTTTTTGCTTCAATAAAATCTCAATTAGCTGAATCTCTTTTACATCAAGTCCATCGAGATTTACCGTCTGAGGCGAAAACTTATTGGTCCATCTGATCTTACCTACAACACTGGTCAATACCTTCTTTTGCCTTGAATTGGTATAACTCTCGAAGACATTTTTAGGAATGCTCTTATTTACGATCGTATTGATGGGTAATTCAAACATCACATTGCTATTTAATTACGACAAAGGATATCAATTTGAAATCTTCAATCCCTTTGATTTTACTCTGTAAGGCTGTGGTTCCACCAGATTTGAAAAGGGATAGTATGTCCTTTTCTTCCTCTGTTTTTAGGATTGATGCAATACTTTTTTGCAACAAACCCGAATACATATCCATTTCGCGATATTCGTTAGTCCCCTCACTAAAATCACGGCACAATTCGACCAATGGTTCATGAATGCCTTTACAAACCAACCTTATGCAATCGAGTGTCTTCTTTGCATCTGCATGATTATAAACAATCTCACCATCTTCTTTGATGAATACCAGGTAGTATGGATGCAAACGGTTCAGTTTGTCAATATTGATACTGCTGTTAATGTTTTTCAGAATAAATATTACACCCTTTTCCATATTTGCCTTCACTGCCGTGACTGCATGTAAACCTTCAGGAATGTTTTTTAATTCACCATACGTTTTGATATAATTTGAAAGGTCGATCCGGAAATCATTTAATCCCAGGTCGGTAATACTTACTCCTTCGCGTAAATCCTCCAAATCAATCACTTCTTCCTTTAGCTTTTTGAGTTGTATTTTCCGGTATTCGAGGTCTTTCTCTTCTGTATTCAGAATATTATCATCGCCCGTACCAGCCATATTGCTGATTAACATCCGGTTTTCAACCCTTTGCTTCAGGTTGATATAGGCGTCGAGTGTCACATCAGGCCAGAAGTTGACCAAAGTTATATTGGAGTTCTTTGAGCCAATACGATCAATACGGCCAAATCGTTGAATGATGCGAACCGGATTCCAGTGTATATCATAATTGACAAGATAATCGCAGTCCTGTAAATTCTGTCCTTCAGAAATACAATCAGTGGCTATTAAAACATCAATGCTTTCGCTAATATTAGGGAATATCTGGCTTTTGTCCTTTGAAATTGGAGAGAAACAGGTAAGTAAAACATTTAAATCGGTTGGAATATTCTTCGATGTACAAGAACGTTTACTACCGGTTATTAGTGCCGTATTAATATTGTAGGTTGCTTTCAGATAGTCCTTCATACATTTATACAGGTAATTGGCTGTGTCAGCAAAGGCGGTAAAGATGATTATTTTACGGTTGCCTGGATTTAGTGGATTTTCAATCTTTTTGGCTATTTCCTGTTTTAACCTTTCGAGTTTTAAATCCTTCTCATTTTTGATGGGTACAACTGATTCCAAAAGTCCGTTCAAAACAAATAAGTCGGCATTTAAATCCTCCATCCAACGCGTTGTATCCATATCCAAAATTCGAACTTTCACTTTGCGTCCAATGATGTTTTCTTCGTCACCCCAATCGGCATCCCAGTCCACATCGTTCGTGATATCATTGGCCTGCATACCTGAATAAACCTCTTCATCCTTTTTTACAATTGCTGTAATGGCGTCCGATATTTGATTGATGATGTTTTCGAGGGTTAACCGAAATGAATCAACAGAGCTTTCAATCCGTTTTAGTAAATTAATACGCATTAAAACCTGCAAACTACGTTCACGATCAACCTGGGTTAAGGTACCACCTTTAACTTTTTTGTCATAACGTTCAGCATAAAATTCGACTCTGCCCGGTAGGATATAACTTAAAGGTGAATAGACTGAAAGGTTTAAAAGGGTGAGATTTTCAGCTATGGTCTGGTAATTAATGCTGTTAGTTGCTGAAAGTGAACATTCGATTGATAACGGTTTGTTTCGCTTTGGGAAGTCACCAAAAGCAGTTGTATCGTAATAGGTGGTAATGTGTTTGCGTGAACGGGCAATGGTAAGACTATCGAGAATTTCAAAAAAATCAAAATCAAGCATGTCCAGCAATTTTTCAGTGGTGCGCGATTCTGTGTCGAATTTTGTCCATTGATTAAAGGATTGCTGGGCACTTCTGAAAATCTGTTCAATGCCTTTCTCTGTATTTAGTTTTTCGTCAATGATGGAAGACGCCCCTTCGTATGCAAGTGCAAGCTGATTTTTAAGATCGTTAAACCGGTTGTTTACAGGTGTTGCGGATAGCATCAGTACTTTTGTTTCAATGCCCTCCTGAATGATCTTCCGAAGTAACGTCTGGTAACGGTTTTCGCGACCAACGGCTGTGTTGTTATTCCTGAAATTATGCGATTCGTCAATCACTACCAAGCCATAGTTCCCCCAATTGACACTTTCGAGATTACGGCCATTACTGATTCCACGTTCACGTGATAAATCGGTATGGAAAAGCACATCGTACCGGAAACGGTCTTTAACCAGGAGATTATTTTTATCGTTGTGGCGATAAGTATTCCAGTTGGCCTCCAGTTTTTTAGGACAAAGCACCAATACATCCTTATTCCTTTTCTCGTAATACTTTATAACCGCCAGTGCGGAGAATGTTTTTCCCAATCCAACACTATCGGCAATAATACAGCCATTGAATTTTTCAAGTTTATTGATCGCTCCAATTACAGCATCTTTCTGAAAATTATAGAGCATCTTCCAAATCTCAGTTTGCTTGAATCCGATTTCATCATTGGGAAGATTTTCCTGTGCAATATCCTTCAGAAAATCATTAAAAATATTGTAAAGGGTAATGAAATAGATGAACTCGGGGCTATTTTCCCTGTAAGCATTTTCGAAATATTCCTGAACCGATTTTGTGACCTCTTTCAAACTGGCGTTGTTGGACCATACCTGATTGAACCAATTAAGATAAGCCTGACTTTCCGGAAATTCAACTTTGTTAATCAACGTTGGAAATCCACTTTTATAGGTTAAACCCAGGTCGGAGGTGGTAAACCCTGTTATTTGGGTATAGGCTTTACTCGCATCTGTCGGATTATCAACATGGATTAATCCCAGTAACGGTTGGTTCGTATGAACGTTGGTTTTAAAGGTTACCTTGTTTTTGACCCAATCGCTGCATTCGCGTGATATTGCCCTTTGATTTAACTCATTTTTCAGGCGCAATTCAAACTCTCCACCGCATAAATGGTGTTCGTTGAAAATGTGCGGAATATAAAACTCACGGGATTCCTTTTGGAGATTTTCTTCGATGAAAGTCGGAGATGTAAAAATAAAACGAAGTTCTTCGATGGATTTAAGCTCTTTCTTCAATGCTTCGAAAGCATAAATGGAGAATGAAGACGCCGCAATGGATAGTTTAGTGCCTTTCTTTATTTCAGACTTTAAATCGTCTCCCAGCCGTGTGTTTATATTGTCAATCAGTTTCATTTTACCTGTACAATTTCCAAAAGTTTTTCATAGCTGTTCACTACATCAAATTTTACTTCGCCACCTGTTATCTCTTCGAAATGTTTTCCAGCACAGTGAATTTTAAGTTGTTCAATCTCGCGTAATTCTAGCGACGAGTCAGCGCCTTTTGTCTCGGCCACAAAATAGATGTGCCTGACTTTTTCCTTATCAAATACAATGGCCCAATCTGGACTGTAATTCGCCACCGGAGTCGTAATATGAAAGCTCTTCGGAAGTTTGGCATAAACCACTACATCAGTACTGTTCTCCAATGCCCGGGCAAAACTGGCTTCGGTTTTTGAGTCGGTGGTCAGGTAATCGTAAATATGTTTTTTAAGCATTTCCTGCTCACGCAAAGCATCTTTCTGGTTGGTGAATATTGTTTTCGAATCGTACCTTTCATCAATTTTGTGATAGACAATGTTATTGATGATCAGGCTGGCTTTCACCTCGTTAATCAGCTTGCTGCATTTGGCAATAAACTCTTCGGGATTTTTGCGGATCAGGTAGAACTGCCCTTCTTTCATACCTTTTAAAATAGCAACGATGGTGCGCCGGGTGAGGTTGGTATAATTGACCAATTCACCCACAATGTCATAAACTGTATTCGTATAGATATCGGAATTCAGCTTCTTTGTTGTTCGCTGTGTTTCTTTAAATGCCTCTTTATTATCAAGTTGTTCTTTGGTACTTTCCTGCAATTCACCACTTTTCACTTCATATATTCGCTCTGAAATATGCAAATCGGCATTAATCCGGATAACACTGTCTTTAATAAGTTTTTCAGAATCGAAGTTAACTTCATAAATGGTTTTCAGATTGATTTTATTCCAAAGTTCCTGAAATTCCTTTTTATGAAAATTGCTGTTTACACCAAGGTTCGATATAATGGAACGTTCGTCACCAACTATCGGAATTGATCCTGAATAGATTGATCGCAATAAATCTGTTATATCCTTCCGAAACAACTCCATTTCTTCGGGCAACAAAACTGCATTCGTTTCGATAAGTTTACGGCCTTCAATCGTAATTTTATCGTCATTATCAATGATATCGTTTTTGTACAAATATTTGTTTAATTTCTTTGCCTGATCTTTGTCGATGCGTAATTCGACTCCATTTGAATCTTTAATCAATTTTCCTACAAAGAAATCAACCTCTGCCTTTTGTGGCCTGTCTTTCAGGGTAGCGGCAATTTCGGATTGTAATCCCCTGGCAAAGGCTTCATAACTTTCGGATGCGATAACGGTCAGTTTATTAACTTCCTGCACCTGGTCTCCAATCTGTTCGTAATCAAGACGAATGCCATTCATGTTTACGCATAAACGCATTCCGCGTCCAACTTCCTGCCGACGACGAATCGTAGCATCGGAGTGTTTCAGCGCACAAATCTGGAATACATTCGGATTATCCCAACCTTCTTTTAATGCTGAGTGTGAAAAGATAAAACGCACAGGTTCTTCGAAACTTAGCAAACGCTCTTTATCCTTCATGATTAGGTCGTAGGCACTAACGTCGTCAGAATCTTCCTTGCCACGCTTCACATCACTGTCAACAATCCGTTTGCTTTTCTTGTCGATAGAGAAATAGCCATTATGGACGCTGCTCGCAACATCCCTGTTCAGGTAATCGATATAATTTGAGGGCACATATCCCCGATGTGCTTCCCGTGGCGTATGTTTGTACAAATAATCGTTGTATTCCTGGTGAAATAAATCGACAAATTCATTACGGATCAGGTTGTATTCTTCCTCAAAGATTTGGGCATATTCTCCTGGTAATTCAATTCCTGCCTCATCATATTTGCGGTACTTTTCGACCGAATCGATAAAAAACAGGGAGAGAACCTTTACGCCTGATTCGTAAAGTTGCTTTTCTTTATTCAGGTGCGAAAGAATGGTTTCGCGAATCTGAATTCTTCGGAAAGCTTTTTCATCCAGATCGCCTATGGCTTCACCGGCAAAAAGATCTTCACCATTGATTACAATTTTGTTGAAATAGCCATCAACTTCCTGTATCAGAAAATTTTTATATTGCGGCATACCACCTGAAAGATCAAACAGGTCGGTTCCTTTCTCTAACTTTTCACGGACACGTTTAACACCCGATCCGTTACGTTTTTCGTACTCGATCAATGCCAAAGGCGCTTTTGAACTGCTTATTACAATTTGTTCGAGGTATAAATATCCTGTGGTTCCGGTTGAACCTTTCAGATTAATTCCTTTAACCTGAATCTTCTTCACCAGCTTTTTGTTGTAGGCATCCAGTGCATCGAGGCGATACACCTTGTTGTATTCCACTTTATGCGTGGCAGAATAGCGAACTGTGAACAATGGTTTGAACTCCTGCATTTGCTGCAAGGTTTTGTCACCATCAACAGATTGTGGTTCGTCGATAATCAGGATCGGGTTTGTTTGTGATATAATCTCGATGGGACGACGCGAGGCAAACTGATCGAGTTCCATATATATACGCCGTGCATCCTTACCGGTTGCGTTGAATGCCTGTGTATTGATAATCATTACACTGATACGGCTATCGGCTGCAAAACTTTCAATATCCTGCGGACGCGATGAATTGTAAATAAAGGGTTTTATCTTGTGACCATACAGCTCCTGGAAATGCTCCTCTGTGACTTCAAATGATTTGTAAACTCCTTCGCGAATAGCTATTGAGGGCACAACAATAATGTATTTACTCCAGCCAAAGTGTTTGTGAAGTTCGTACATTGAACGAATATAAGTATAAGTTTTGCCTGTACCCGTTTCCATTTCGATGGTGAGGTTGTAGCTGCTCTTTTCCCCTTTTGGACGCTCAATTGATCCGCTTTGCAATATATCGTTGCCTTGCTGAACATCCTGAATATTCTTTAAAATCTGGTTTTCGGTAATGAACAAAGGGCGGTTACGATAGCCAATACGCTCCATCACTTCGGCTTCGAAATCAACCTGTGCCTGGGTGTCGCCAGCTGCTACAGCTTTAGCTTTCCGGAGAATATCTTTGGACCGTTCCAATGTAAAGCGGTTAGTTTCCTGTGGCTGACCGGCAAAGCAATTAACCACGGCCTTAACCGCGTTAATCTGGAAGAGTTGTTCTTTAAATTGGAGTTTCATTATTCTGTTTTATCCCTTTATCAGGTTTATTAATTTCAAACCTGCTGGTGTTAATCTGTATTTTTGGTTTCGGTCCTTTAGGTTATCCGGAATGGTGTATTCAATCAACGCAATATCCCGTAATGGATCAATATATCGTTGCCTATTTTTTGTATGATTGCTTAATCCAATCTCATTTAGAATACTTTGTTTTGATTTTGGATGATTTTTAATACTCCTTAAAATATCTCGCGCATGAACACCAAAATGAACATTAATAATCGCATTTACTTGATCACTTACTTGGTCACTTACTTGGTCACTTACTTGGTCACTGACTTGGTTACAATAAAACAATAAATCATTTAAATTGCTGAAATTCAATGATATTACTTGGTCACTTACTTGGTCGCTTACTTGGTCGCTTACTATGGCATGAAGAGTCGTAAGAAAGTAAGTACAATGTTCGTCAGTCTTAAAAACAGGATCAGGAGAACCATTTTTACGCATTTCCCTGTATATGGTGGGAAATCCTGTCCCACGCCCTTCGGTCAGGTGCAATTCCTTTAGAAAATCTCCAATACGCCTGTTGCGGTATTCGCGTGCAACAATCCTTTCTTCATGTCTGAGGATTTGGGCATCAACCGGGGGCACAGGCCCAGGGTAACTCAATATCTCGATTTTATCAGGCCATATCTGAATTTCAATGGGTGAACCTATCTCATAACTTTTATGATAAACGGCATTTGAAGCCGATTCTTCAACCGCAGCATAGGGAAAGTTCCAAAATCTGTTTGCCTCTGCTTTTCCAGAAACCTTGATTACTCTTTCCTCAATAATATTGTTTTGAATAAAGTCAAGAACCGATCGTAATTGTATGTGGAGTGGACCTTTAAAATATTTCTCGGTAAAATTTCGTCCTGAAAAATCTTTATGCCAAACTAATTCGATCCAGCATCGCGGGAAGAAACGTTCTGGTTCACGGCAGAAAAAGAGAACACCAACATTTACCGGACGCAAATCTTCATCAGGTCCTTTCGCAATCAGCATGTTTCGTGCAATATCCGGCATTGAAAGGTGCTTACTTTCCTCATAGAGGTCGCTTTTTATCTCCTGAAGAAAAGCCTGTATAAGACCCAAATCAAAATCGTCCAGTTTTGCCCGACCATTAACCCGGTCATCAAAAGGAATACGTGCAGCTAGTTCATTCAATCTCCTGAGGTTGTCATCCTTGGCAATAATGCTTCGGGAACCGTAACGGATATAATGATGCCGTTCGGCTTTTTTCCCCTGTGTGCTTGGGGCAGTATAAGGGCGATTATCTCCTGCCGGACACCAAAGTACTAATATGTGCTTCCCCTGAAAGAAATAGGGCTGCATCAATGGAAAATAATTAGGCAAGAGTTGATGAGCAAGTGTCAATACTTCACCTTGAATTTTGTCTAAATGCCTGGGGTCTAAACCTTCAGGAGGCAATACTGGCTGTCCTTCAATATCTGCGATACCAACAATAATATAACCGCCTCCCACATTATGAAGGTCATTGGCGAAGGCACAAATAGTATGTACTATTTCTTCGGGATTCCAGCCCTTTTTAAATTCGAGACGTTCCCATTCAAAGGCTTGCCCGTGTACTAAATCTTCTATGTTGATTGGTAGTGCCATATTATATCACTTTCATCTCCGTCTCCGGACTTAATTGTTTGAGCAATTGTTTCACGTTTTCCTTCGCGGTGTCGTCGGTAAAGGAACGGTCGCGAAAGACAACGCGCAGAGGTGCATGGGTGGCCAGCTCTTTTGCAAAGGCTTCGTTGATGCCATTGTCGAAACAAGCGATTAATGAATTTTGCGCTACCCTGAATACTTGTTTGCCATCGATGAGTATTTCTTCGATGACGTACGAAAGCGGCAAACCCCAATCGAGCATCACCTGGGTCAACAGGTCACGAGGGGTGCGATCGGGTTTGATATTGTCGGCAAACAGATCAAGATTGGCCTGTTTGTAATCCTGTGGACGGTAATAAACATCCTGCATATTGCTCGAATCGAGTCGGTATACACGAAAACCAATATCCAAAATTTGATCCTCCTGATTGATGGATTGATTCTCATCCTCGAATTCCAGTTTGCCAGCCTGTTCCTCTTTTTGCTTTTCAATTCTTGCCTTTAATTCATCAGCAATTTTCTTCCCGGCTCGGCGAATTCGCTCTTTCCCAATCTCACATATATTTTTGAAGCCTGCAATGTAAGCTTCGCTTTTTTCATCTGTTTTTTCTGGAAGTTGAACTAATATGAATTTGCGGTTACCACCGTCTTCTGAATTGAGAGCAATTAGGGCGTGGGCAGTAGTGGCTGAACCAGAGTAAAAGTCCAAAACGATATCATTTGTTCCGGTAACAAAAGAAAAGTATTGTGACAACAATCGCACTGGCTTTGGGTTTGTAAAAACTTTTTTTAGTTCTGGAAATAATTCTTTTAAATCATAAGAACCCAAACGTCCATCAAGTTCTACCACACTAGATAGTTTTTCAGCATAATCTTTTGCATATACTTTTAGTTCAATGATCTTTTCGTGATCATCACCGAAAAGAATTTTCCCTTCTTCAAGTAATTTGCGCATTGTTTTTTCTGGAAATCTGTATCCCATCAAGGGTTCTTTGCAAGGTCGCACTGTAACAGGATGTAAAACATCATAACGGTACCCTTCTTTGCCAGGGTTATGTACACTTTGACTTCCGGTATAGATTCCGCCTTTATCAATATATTTGTATCTGTCGAGTTGTTCAAGTTGGGACTTATTCTCTCGAAACCATTTGGAATATTCATACTGTAATTCATCCTGGTTTTTATATTTATTAGTCAAATTATTGCCAAGATCAACAAGAGTGTCTTTTATATCTGAGAGTTTTGATTTCCATACTCCCTCCAAATCGTTCTTAGAGCGACCGTAAACTAGAATACTTTCATGTTCTGTAGCAATATTAGATGGATTATTATCTGTAACGTTTTTCCAAATAACAGTGCCTAAGTTATTTACCTCGCCAAAAATCTCATCACAGATCTTTCTTAAATTGTGATATTCATGGTCATCAATAGAAACAAAGATTACTCCATCAATTGTTAAGAGGTTTCGGGCCATTTTCAGTCTGGGATACATCATTGTAAGCCAGTCGGAATGATAACGACCGCTAGTTTCAGGGTTGGGAACCAGACGATATCCTAGCTCATCAATTTGTGCATCATCTAATTTAAATTCATCACTATTTTGTGCAAAGTTGTCTTTATACACAAAGTCACCACCAGTGTTGTAAGGTGGGTCAATGTATATCATCTTGATTTTGCCTAGGTAACTTTCCTGCAAAAGCTTCAGCACTTCGAGGTTGTCACCTTCAATGTAGAGGTTTTCGGTGGAGTCGAAATTCACACTCTCTTCGGGAACTGGACGCAACGTTTTCGTGGTAGGTAAATTGGCTGTAACAATGGCTTCACGCTTGCCCGGCCACTCCAACCTGTACCGTTCTTTCGCACCTTCCACAATTTCGTGGTTGAGTTCCTGCCGCAAAAGATCGAAATCAATTGCCTTTCCTTCGGCGGTTTCGGTCACACAATTTGGAAAAAGGGCAGCAATTTTTTGAATATTTTCGTTTACCAGGTCAGGTGATTGAAGGTCCAGTTTATCGGTCATATCTAAAGCGTTGAATATTTAAAGTTTGGCATAAAAAGGAAATTTACTGTGCGATTCTTCCTTCCCCACGCCATTAATTGCAAAGATGGTAAAATTAGGAAAAATGAACATTTTATTGATAATAATTCGTACTGATTGTAGCCAGCCCGAAAATAAAGTATTCTGATTTTTTGAAACAGAATTAGATGGTCACTCCACTTAAATATTCAAAGTTATTTATCGTTCAAGGAATGGTAAATGGGTTCCGGAGCGACGGAATCCTTCGGATGCGTTCAGTTTGCCGGGGAAAACTTCCTCCCTTCGGGCGGGACGGCAAACAGACATGCACCCCGTTGACCTTATTCGCGGCAGCTCAATGTCCGGTTAGTAAAAATTTAACCGGCGTGCCAGTTGC
>JBBSDG010000091.1:0-12235 GCA_038249635.1 Bacteroidales bacterium
GTTAAATATTCTGCGGCGGCTTTGGCCACAATTTTTCCAACGGCAATACTGCCGGTAAAAAAGATATAGTCCCAGCGTTCGCGAAGCAAACTTGCGGCAACGGCAACTTCACCTTCAACAACAGTAACATGCCCCGGATCGAAAACAGCCGAAATAATTTCGGAAACAATATGGCTGGTATGTGCTGAATGTTCTGAGGGTTTTATCACCACAGTATTTCCGGCGGCAATTGCTCCGATCAACGGCGAAAAAACAAGTTGAAATGGATAATTCCAGGGAGCAATAATCAAAACAGTTCCATAAGGCTCTCTATAAATCCGGTTTGTGGACGGGAAGTTAACCATTACCGGTCTTACATACCGCGATTTTGCCCAGCATTTTATCTTCCGGATGGCGAGGTTCAGCTCATTGATTACAATTCCGGTTTCAGTCATCACCGATTCAAATTCCGGTTTGCGGAAATCGTCGTACATGGCTTTGGCGATATCTTTTTCGCGCTTAACCAACTCTTCACGTAGCCGTTTCAAGCAGTTTATTATGAAACTAATATCCCTGGTTATTCCAGTTTTAAAAAAATCTTTCTGACGCTGAACTATGGCTTGAACTTCCATTTGGTGTTTAATTGTTTAGTGCTTGGTGCATGGTGCTTGGTGCTTGGTTCCGGATGCCCACCTTTTTTACTTCAATAGTGCAAATATCCAACTATTTGTTTGCTCATAGTTCCAGGTGAAATCCTTCTTACTTCAATTGTTCATTTATTCTATTGTTCATTTATTCAGATATCATATTTCAATATCGTTTAGTTAAGATGATTTTTTATTGAACCACATAGGCACATAAGAAACATAGGTTTTCACATAGTTGTATTACAATATTCTATGTGTCTTTTTATGTGTTCTATGATCCTATGTGGTTCATATTACTGCTATTTTTCCCTTAACTAAATGACATTGTATAATATTTCATTCTTGAATTTAGAATTTGGTTCTTTGGGACTTGATCCTTTGAATTTGGCCTTTGGAATTTTAATCCGGAACCCGGCACAAAACTCATTCTTCAATATTTAACTGACTATCGTCTCTTTTGCAGGTATTTTACTCATTCCTCTCTCCGAAATGGCCGTAATTGTTAGCGACGGATTAACGCCCGGATTGGCTGAAATCATGGAGCCATCAAAAACATACATATTTTCATACCCAAAAACCTTGTTATTGCTGTCAATCACGCCTTCTCCAGGTGATTTCCCCATACAGGCGCCGCCAAGTATATGCGCGGTCGAAGGAATTCCGGCGAAAACCTCATTAACCATAATCTGGGGTTTGCCTTTAATGATATCTGAAAAGATATGCGCCAGACGGTGCGCTTCGGGAATAAACGGAGTAGGTGCTTTGCCTTTTTCGATGCGGGTTTTTACTCCGAAAATTCCTTTTCTCAATTGAAGCGTACTATCCAGGTGCTGCATGAACAGCAGAACCGTGCTGCTCCGGCCAAAATCGCGGACAAAGAAAACTTTTATCCACATAAACGGGGCTGTAAATGGCAAAGCAAGCAATTTCAGGATGCGCAGAAAAACATTCCTGTCGCTCACCATCGGCACCATAGTTATCCGCCAGAAACCTGAACCTTTGCCATAACGGCAAGGCTCCAGGTGGCTGTTTTCATCCACTTCCAGTATTGATCCGATGGCAATGCCTTTGCTGAGTTCCAGTGTTTTATCGGTGGTCGTGGTATAAATCAGGGCTTCGTTATTGGTGCGAATCATATCCCCTACCCTGGAACTTAAACCTGGCAAGGTTGTCTTTTTTAGTTTCAGTAACAAGGGAATTGTTCCAAATACGCCACCGGCAAATATTACAGCACCTGCCATTAAGGTTTTGGTTGGTGAAAAATATTCTGTCGATTTCCGGAAACTGATTTCATAACCATCACTCCCGTTTTTACCCAAAGGTTTTACAGAAGTAACTCTCTGCTCGGCAAGAATACTTGTATCAAGTTGTTGAGCCAGGTTCAGGTAGTTTTTATCCAGCGTATTTTTTGCATTGTGCCGGCAGCCGGTCATGCAAGCGCCGCAAAGGATGCAGCCGGTTCGGTCGGGTCCCTTGCCACTGAAATACGGATCTTTAACCGTTACATCCGGCTCACCGAAATAAATGGCAGCAATGGTAGGCGTAAAGTGTTCAGATTTACCTATTTGTTCAGCCAGTTTCTGCATGGCGCGATCGCTTTCGGCCAGAACCGGGTTTTCAGTTGCTCCTAACATTTTCAAGGCGGTTTCATAATGAGGAGCCAGTTCGTTTTCCCAGTCAGCCAGCCCGGCCCAGGAACCCTGGTTGAAGAAAGCTGATTTTGGTTTCGGTAATGTATTGGCATAAACCAGCGAACCACCGCCTACACCAACCCCGCTCAAAGCACTGATATGCCTGAGGAAATTAAGTTTCTGAATTCCGAAAAGTTTCAGTCCTGGCATCCACAGCCATTTTCGGAGATTCCAGTTTGTTTTGGCAAAATCGCCGGCTTCAAACTTTTTGCCTTTCTCAATAACCAGAACGGAATATCCTTTTTCGGCCAACCGGAGCGCCGAAACCGAACCCCCGAATCCGGAGCCAATGATTACGTAATCGTATTTTTCTTCTAAAGGCATGATTGTCTGTTTGTTAATAATTTTATTATCTGTCAAACGGATCAAATTCCGGATGCTGAGCTGAAGCACAAATTCCAAGAGGCTGGAACATTTAAATATCAGCGATTAGAAATCGCTGCACCCCAGAGCGAGCCCATAATCACCGAACACTTTAGATAAATTTCCCGGCCATCTCTTGCAATGAATCTCCGGTTAACCGATACACCGTCCAGTCATTCAGCGGTTCAGCTCCAAGGCCTTTATAGAAACAGATAGAAGGTTCGTTCCAGTCGAGGCATGCCCACTCCAGGCGACCACAATCCCGTTCAACAGTAAGTTTTGCCAGGTATTTAAGCATGGTTTTCCCGAAGCCTTTGCCCCGCATATCGGGATTTATATACAGATCTTCCAGATAAATTCCGGCCTGCCCTAAAAATGTTGAATAATTATGGAAAAACAAGGCAAATCCAACTGCCTCACCTTTATACTCGCCTATAATTACCTCCGCCATTTTCTGTCGGAATAAGGTTTTTACTAGTTTTTCCTCCGTAACAACCACCTGATGACTTAGTTTTTCGTAAGCACCCAGGTCGGTAATAAACTGCAGAATAAGTTTCACATCTTTTTCTTCGGCCATGCGAATATTAAGATGCTCATTATGTGAATGATGAGATGCATTCATAAGTAAATGTTACTGGAAAATTTGAAGCCAAAAATTTTTAAATTTCATGATTGCTGATATCCAAAGATATGAAAGGTTATTTAAATATTGGGATGTTTGTTAATAGTTCGTCGTACCTTGACTTAAAAATAAAGTTGATCCACTAAGCCAAAAAGCTCATCATTTGAATCCTTCAAAAACATCATTCTCAAAAACGGATAAGGAAAAGTTTGAGTAGAATATCCACCTAATGCATTAATTGCCAGTGTATTGTTGAATGAAATCAATTCTGATTTCCTCAAATCAACAGTATTGTAATTTTTGGCAGAATATTTTGAAGGAAATAAAGTGTTGAATTAATGCTTAATTTTGGGTTGTTGTTTTAAAAGTTTTACTCATCTTATTGACTAAGTATGATCTAAGCAAATATTTTAAACTTCCGGCTTCGGGCTAATAATACCAATACATTTTCATGAGAAACAAAAATATGAACCAACAAAAGATTAAGCTCATAGTAGGCGTTACCGGTGCCAGTGGTGCTGTTTATGCAAAAGTACTCTTCGAAAGCCTGTTGAAAATAAGTGATCAACTGGATGAGGTTGCAGTTCTGTTTTCAGAAAATGCAAAAGGTGTATGGAATTACGAGCTGGGCAATTCGGATTTTGAGAAATTGCCCTTTACCTTTTATAAAAAGGATGATTTTTATTCGCCCGTTGCCTCGGGATCGGCCGGTTACGATGCTATGATTATTTGTCCGTGCAGCATGGGAACATTGGGGCGCATAGCTTCTGGAGTTTCGAACGATCTGATGACCCGTGCAGCCGATGTAATGCTGAAAGAGCGCCGCAAGCTGGTGCTCGTTGCCCGCGAAACGCCTTTAAGTCTTATTCATATCAATAATATGAAAACAGTAACCGAAGCCGGTGGTATTATCTGCCCGGCAACGCCTTCGTTTTACAGCCGGCCCGAAACCATGGAGCAACTTGCTGCAACAGTTACCAACCGGGCTTTATCGCTGGCAGGGATTGATGTGGATGGCTTCCGCTGGGGAGATAAATGAGAATATTTTTCTGTGATTTGTTCGCTGGAATTTAAATTCCGGAAAACTAGGCTACATAATATTTTGATGTGCTGGAAAAGTTGAGGACTCATTCGGTATATGATTTTATGAAAGAATTCAAATTAGATTGATGAAATAATTCGGAAATTGAATTAAATTTATTTTTTCGTCCTTTTCCCTTGATGGAAAAGTACCAACTTAGCAAAGCGGTCTCATGAGCTCCTTTAAAAATAAGCAATGGGCGAATAAAAGATCAAGGCTTTATAACAATGCTGGCGTTTCTAAGCCAGAGGTATCTCCTCGCAATACAAGGCATGAAAGAGTCCAGCAAATCCTGACAGTTAGCCTTGCTGTGTATTGCTACGCACATGCCATTCGCACATACCTCCGGCTAAGATCCGCAGGCGCATTTTTATAAGGCCGGTCCCTTCTAAGGGAACTTCCTCTTATGGCAACATAGCGGAACAATGGCTTAGCTTTTTAGTATAATTTTCAGGGTGTAGGGACCGGCCTAATAGAAATTTCACAACAGATGTTGACGAAGGTAAACAGCGCGGGCATGTGCGTAGCAAAACACCAGCCTCACGTGCTGTATGGATTTGGACAAATATATCAGGCCTTGTTTTGCGAGCCTTACCAAGTCGTACATCTGTGTGAAATTTATAGTAAGCCTTGACCTTTTGGTTCTTTTGTGTTAAGACAAAAGAACAAGAAAAAAAACAAAAAAACAGAATATTAATTTGTGCTTTCTTTTTCCAGCACATCGAAATAATATCTTGCCGAAATCTAAACCGTCTGCCAAAAGTCCTTATTTTTACAGGAAATAAAATGCAATCTGCATTTCAGGATTTTTCATGATTAGACAAACCTTTTTACTTTTATGCTGCCTGGCGTTATATCTATCGGTAAGCGCTCAGTACCGGGCCAATGTGCATTCCATATCCAGGCGCGAAGGTTTGTCGAACGGAGCCGTAAATGCCATTGCAAAAGATGCCGAAGGCTACATGTGGTTCGGTACCTGGAACGGGCTGAACAGATATGACGGCAGTACTATTGTTACCTATCTTCCGGGAATTAAAACGTTTGCAATAAACAACCACGTTGTCAGGGAGCTATACCCAACTGCCTCCGGATCGGTATGGATGCTTACCAATAAAGGTGTTGCTTTGTACGATAACATGCAAAACCGCTTTTATCCTTTTTTTACGGGCGAATCGGAACAAATCAATTATGAAACCGATATTTCGTTAAGTCATTCGGAGAAATACGGGACAAAAGTAGCTGTATTCGGAAGCGGTATTTTTAGTTACGATTCCACTGCAAAGCAATTTGTAAAGATAAAATTTAATGCAGGTTCTACAAAAGCTTCTCTCGGGATAAAGCGTTTTCACGCCATAGTATCTGATTTATATTGTATCAGCGGAAGCAATATGCTTTTGAAAATCTCAGGAAACAGCCTGGAAGAAATTATTCAATTGCCAATAAGTTCAGCAATTTCATCTTCCCTGGGATTTCCTATACAAAACCAGCCTTTTATACTAATTACCCAGCGCGGTGGAAATGCGGTGATGGTTGATATTGCACGCAAAACGGTAAAGCAGCTCCGGATACAGGATGATATAATCACTTCATTTGCGACTTCAGCCATGCCCGGAAGGCTTTGGGCAGGAACCGAAAAAGGAAAGATTTATAGTTTCAATACAGCTAAAGGTACATTTGAATTGCTCAATATTCCTTCCGATCTTTTCGTGAAAAACCCTATTGCAACCAGGATTTTAAGCATTTGTGAAACAGCACCTGATATACTGTGGATTGGAACCGATGGGAACGGGGTGTACAATATGAAGCTTTCCGATTTCCCGAATAAAAGCTTGTCATCAAGGCAACTCTCGTATCCCATTGTACGATGCATCCTGGTTACACAGAAAAAATATATGCTTATCGGAACCAAAGGCGGAGGTATTGATATTTTTGATCCCAATGGTAATCATTTCAAAGAAATATCGGTAAAGGATGGACTAAGCAATAACTCGGTGCTTTCGTTTCATGAGCGGGCTGATGGAACAATATGGGTTGGAACCGACGGACGCGGAATTGACATTATTTCACCTGATTTTAAATCCATCAAAAATTTTCCGAAAGACTTTATCCACAACAGCGCACCGGGTTTTGCCTCTGTTTATCGTATTCTTGAAGACAGCGACCACCGCCTTTACCTGGGTACAAGCGGGTTCGGGGTGATTATGATTGATTTTGATAAAAACAAGCATTCTGACCCTGTTTATTATGAACAAGTTGTGCTTGATAACACCAGCAAAGCCGGGAATCCTCAAAAACAGATCGTATATTCCATAACACAGGAACGGCCCGGTATCATCTGGATAGGCACACGTGGATTTGGCATTTACCGGTATAATACCATTACAAAACGTGTTCTTTCGCAATACACTACCCGTTCGGATCCTTCGCTGATAAAGAATGACGATATTCTATCATTGTTTACTGATAATAAGCAAAACATTTGGGTTGGCAGCAGCTCCGGAATTTTTTCGTTTTCTCCACAGTTAAACGGGCCGGTGAAAATTCCGGGTCTGAAAATGCTGGAAGAATTATCCAATACTTCTATACATGCCATACAGATGGACAAGCAGGGGAACATCTGGGCTTCAACCAACCAGGGTCTTTCGTGCATTGATGCTCATAATAAAACGGTGAAAAGCTTTACTACAAGCGACGGGCTCATAAATGTTGAATACAGCGACGGAGCATCTTTTTATGACAACTCCACCGGAAATTTATACGTAGGAGGTACGATGGGAGTGGATATGGTTCAGACCAGTGAGATTAAATTCGCTTCATTCTTTCCACCTATTGCCATTAATGAACTGTACATACGAAACCAACCGGTAGAAATTGGAGAAAACAGTGTTCTTACTTCCAGCATAAATGAACAATCCAGGCTGGAACTCAACAGCACACAGAATGCGCTTACTTTTTTCGTCTCGCCATTAGCTTACTGGGGAAAGGAACGCCACCGCATTTCGTACAGGCTGAAAAACTTTGACGATAATTGGGTGCTGAACCAGGTAAACCAAGCTATCAGTTTTACCAACCTCAGCCCGGGCAGATATTTTCTTCAAATTCGCGTAAGCGACGAAAACGGCAACTGGTCGGAGAAGGTGAAAGAAGTTGAAATCATTATCAATCCGCCTTTCTGGCGCACAGGATGGGCTATTGCGGCATACATCCTGTTATTTATCGGCATTCAGTTGTTGATTGTCAGATCGTATATCAGGCGGGAATCGAGAAGAAAAGAAGCTGCACTGCTGGAATTATCGCAGAAAAAGGAAAAGGAACTTCAAAGTTATAAAATTGAGTTTTTCACAAATGTGGCTCATGAGTTCCGGACTCCACTAACCCTGATTACCTCGCACATACATGCCCTGCTCGAAGAAGCAGAAACCACCGGGAAAAATCCGCGCTTGCTGAAAGTTTATAATAACAGCGTTAAATTACAGAAACTGGTGCTCGAAATCATCCAGTTCCGTAAACTTGAAAAAGGAAAAGAACCCCTCAATATCAGCAGTGTAAATCCTGAGATGCTTGCGCTGGAAGTAATTTCGGATCTGGAACTGCTGGCCCAGAAACAAGAAATTACCTGCGAAGTTATTTGCAATGAAAAAGATGTTTTAGTTAATACCGATGCCGACAAATACCAGCGGGTAATTACCAACCTGGTGTCGAATGCCATTAAATACAATAATCCCGGCGGATTTGTGCATGTAAGAATCACGTTTGGACAACATGAATTCATTACCGAAATTGAAGATAACGGAGTTGGCATAAATCCTGAGTTTAAAAGTAAGGTTTTCGAGCCATTTGGAATCTCATCCGCACAGAAAAGAGGAAGCTTTCCGGGATATAAGTCAACAGGGTTAGGTCTTGCTGTTACCAAAGGTATTGTGGACCTGCTTAAAGGAACAATCACTTACGAAAGCAAACCCAACGAAGGAACTACGTTTACATGCCGGTTCCCGGATAATGACCTGGTGAATACTTCAAACCTGGTTGAGACGAAAACTGATGATTCCTACGAAATGACATTGATTGATGAAACAAACCCAGCCGAAATTTACACAGCAGATCATAACAAAGCTGGAAAGCCAAATGTGCTATTGGTAGATGACGATTCGGAAATACTGCAGTTATTAAACGATATGCTGAGAAATTCTTATAATATCTGTTTTGCAAAAAACGGCATTGAGGCTCTGCTGGTACTTGAGAATCAAAGCATCGACCTGGTGGTTTCGGATATTATGATGCCCGAAATGGATGGCATTGAACTATGCGCTAAAATCAGGGATAATTTTGACACCAGCCACTTACCAGTGATTCTACTTACGGCCAAAGCCGAAATAGAAGATCGTATAAATGGCTTGCAAGCCGGGGCTGACTCGTATATTCCAAAGCCGTTTCATCCTAATCATCTGAAAATCCGTATTGAAAAATTGCTGACAAAGAGGCGTAATATCAGGAAAAGTTTTGCCAGCAATGACGAAAGGCCGACTCTTATCAATGAAATTCCTGATCCTTTCCTGAAAAAATTACTTACCTACATTGATCAGAATATTGATGATGAATCGCTCCTGGCCGAAAAGCTATGCGACAACCTGGCAATCAGCAAATCATCGCTTTACAACAAAACCAAATCGGTGCTGGGAACCACACCACATGGACTTATTAACCAGCGCCGTATGCGAAAGGCAACCATTTTACTTGAATCTACCCTGTTAACGGTGAGTGAAATCATCGATCAGACAGGCTTTAATAGCAGGGCACATTTTTATGAGCTTTTTAATAAAGCTTATGGGTGTTCGCCGTCGGAATACAGGCAGAAGAAGAAATAAGAAACCTGAGAAAGATATTCAGGCTATTAACTATCAATGATCCTGGCAATTTATTAGGATTGCCAAATCTCAATATTAATTTGTATATATTTCATCGAAATTTCCGAAAAACAATGATAATTAGATCATTTTGGAACCCACCGGACAAAATCGGGAACAGGGCGGACATGATTTCGTGGTTGCGATATTAAATTTGTGATACCCAAAAATCACTCAATGGATATCGCAAACCGTTTCCCTTCAAATCCTCTTCTGCGCCCCGCTGATTTAAAACCCGGTATAGAAGGAATGGAGATTCTGTGTTTGCTAAATCCGGGCGTTTTTCAGTTTGAAGAAAAAATATGGTTACTGATTCGCGTTGCCGAAAGGCCAAAACAAATTGAAGGTAAAATCAGCTTTCCTGTTTATAATACTAAAGGTGAAATTGAAATACTTAGTTTCGATAAAGATGATCCCGATCTGGATGCATCCGATCCCAGGATAATAAACTATAAGAAAAAGGATTACCTCACTACGCTTTCGTACCTGAGGTTGATGTGCAGTGACGACAGCATAACCTTTTACGAGCATAAAGACTATCCGCCTATTTTTGGAAAAGGAGAACTCGAAACTTTCGGTATTGAAGATTGTCGCGTAGCAACCATGGAGGACGGATACTGCCTTTCGTTTACCGAAGTATCAGAGTTTGGTGTAGGAGTAGGACTTATCCGCACAAAGGACTGGAAGAAGTTCAGCCGCGAAGGAATGATTTTTCCACCACATAATAAGGACTGTGCCATTTTTGACGAAAAGATAAACGATAAATACTTTGCATTTCATCGCCCAAGCAGCCCTGAACTGGGTGGAAACTATATCTGGCTGGCTGAGTCGCCCGATCTTATACATTGGGGGAAACATAAATGTATTGCTACCGTTCGTCAGGGGATGTGGGATTCGGCACGTGTCGGCGCAGGCGGAGCACCCATCAGAACCGAAAAAGGCTGGCTCGAAATCTATCACGGTGCCAACAAAGATCACCGGTATTGTCTTGGCGCTTTGCTTCTCGATATCAACGATCCTTCGAAAGTGCTTGCGCGCAGTATTGAACCCATTATGGAACCCATCGAAACTTACGAACAAACTGGTTTCTTCGGAAACGTAGTTTTCACCAACGGGCATTATGTTAAAGGCGACGACATCTTTATGTATTACGGTGCAAGCGACGAAGTAGTCTGCGGAGCCAGGTTCTCAATAAAACAGATTTTGGAAACGCTGAAAGTATAAGGAAACTCAACAAAGTTAAATCAAGTAACTCAATTTGATAATTGCCATTTTATGAAGAATAAAATTTTGTCAGAGTTTCGCTTTTTTATGACTATGCCCAGGGATATGCGCCTTGTGCTTGGTACCAATATGATTTACGCCTTTGTTATCCCCATTATTGACATTTTTGTAGGAGCCTATATAATGCGCAGCTCCAATAACCCATCCATGGTTGCAGTTTACCAGCTATGCGTTTACACGGGGATACCTTTTGCCTTTTTAATTAACGGATTTCTACTGAATAAGATTAATATCTCGCATCTATACAGCTTTGGAATGTTGCTAAGCGGTATTTCCATGATTTTCATGATGACGCTCAGTAGTATAGATATGGTAGGAGTCTCCATCGCCGGATTTATAATGGGTGGTTCATTTGGATTCTTTTGGGCAAACCGCGATTTTTTGACTCTTGATACCACAAACGATACGAATAGAAACTACTATTACGGTGTGGAGACATTCTTCTACACCTTAACATTTATAATAGTACCTGCCGTTGTTGGCTGGTTCCTGATAAAAAGCACTTCCCTGGGTTGGTTTGGCGGCAGCATACAGGGTGCCTATAAAGTTGTAACAGCCATAGTGCTACTGCTCACTATTCTGTCCAGTATTGTAATTCACCTGCATCGATTCAGGAATCCCGATCAGAAGAAGTTTCTTTACCTGCATTTCGACAAGCTGTGGAAGAAGATGCTTATGCTTGCTTCTTTAAAGGGGATGGTTCAGGGCTACCTGGTAACTGCTCCCGCCATTCTGATCTTGACTTTGGTTGGCAATGAGCAGGCTTTAGGTACTATACAAAGTATTAGCGGGATACTGACTGCTTTCCTTCTCTATTTCCTCGGAAGAACAACAAAACCCAAACACCGGATTTACATTTTTGCTGCAGGTATGACCATTTTTCTGATAGGTGCACTTACCAATCAGATACTTTTTTCGGCCATTGGGGTAATTGTGTTTGTTCTGTGTAAAGTACTGTTTATGCCCTTGCACGATATTGCCTACTTCCCCATTCAGATGCAGGTAATCGATATCCTTTCAGTAAAAGAGAACCGCAGCAAATACGCATACATTTTCAACCATGAGTTTGGACTGTATCTGGGCCGTTTCTTTGGGCTTGTTCTGTTCATTGGCCTGGCTTTCTACGTTTCAAAAGATTTCGCATTAAGGTATTCGCTTGTGATCGTTGCGCTTATTCAGATGCTCGCCATTCCGCTTGCGAAAAACATTATGAAAGATTCTTATAACAATTAAAAATGAAAAAAACCGGCTTGTTATTTCTTCTTCTTGGAATTACAGTTTTCATCTCATCCTGTCAGAATACTGCCGGAATAGCTGTTGTTCAGACTTCGATTCCAAGGATTGACCAGATGCCAGATAAGCCTGAGCCTTATAAAATCATAAACTGGAAACAAAAAGCACTTCAATTCGACAGCCTGGTTTTTAATTTCAATAATACTACAGCAAATGGTTCTTTAATCTGGCTCGACAGCTCAAGGCGGAATTTTGACCAGGTAACCTATGGCCTTTATACCGTAATGGGTGATGTGCGCCAGGGACCGAAACATAACAAAGGTGAGTTTCACGAAGCGCTCTGTTCTTACAACGCATTGATAAGCGCAGGATTATTGGGCATAGATAAAACCAATCAGAACGGTTACAATTTTGTAAAAATGTCGCAGAAC
>JBBSDG010000092.1:0-12226 GCA_038249635.1 Bacteroidales bacterium
CAAAGGCAGCACGGATATATTGAACCCATTTACAGCGAAGACAACTATTTTATAAAAAATCCAGAATATGGTGTACAGATTTTGTTGGAAAAGAAGAATTTCAGCACTGACTTTTTTATGGACTGGGAGAAGTTTCTGCTTCCCGGCGAGGCTCATAAAGAAGTAATTACCGGGGGATTGCTTGCTGCTTACGCTTTTAACGGCCTTGCTGAAAATCGTGGCCTGAGCCTTCATTTTCAAAGTATTATTCACCATTTAGGCGGACAGGTGGATGTACTGGACGAACCCATGGAAACTAGATCCAATCTTGCTGCGGGTCTTGAATACGCGTTCTTGCCTGATCTCGATTATTTAAAAAAAATAACCCTTGCATCCTATTATATCCGGGCATTGGAACTATCGCCAACCAATACAATTGCGTATAACAAAGGCTTCGGGATCCAGAATACCATAGGATTTGAAAATAACTGGATGAAACTTAAGACAGGCTGGTTCCATGGCGAAAAATTCTTTGCACCATTGGGCGACAATCTGTTTCAATCCATTACGCAGTTCGATACCGGCTATACTCAGGATATCCGTGAACTTATTACTTCAAAACTGTTGCTGAGTCACGCAATTATTAAAGGCGTGGATTTAGGTTTCCGTTTCGAATCCTATTATGATCTGGACCGGAAGTGGAATGATTTCAGCTACGGATTGAATATCAGTGTGAACGCCAAGGTATTTGAACATACAACCAAGGCGAAATTGTTTTAAGTTTGAAGGGTTTGAAGGGTTAGAAGAGTTAAACCCGAAACCCTTCAAACCCGAAACAATTTGACGATGGCACGAACACACGACTGCACGAATCTAATCTGGAATCCAGACCTGGAATTTGAAACTTGAAATTCTTCAAACCCGAAACCTGTCACACTGAGCGAAGTCGAAGTGCTTCAAACCCTTCAAACCAGAAACCCTTCAAACCAGAAACCCTTCAAACCCTGAAACTTTTTTTTAATGACCTACCACCAAATCTTAGATTATCTTTTCAGCCAGCTACCGATGTTTCACCGCATCGGAGCAGTTGCATACAAGGCTGACCTGGACAATACGCTGGCACTTTGTAAAATGCTCGGCAATCCCGAAAAGGAATTTAAAAGTATTCATATAGCAGGCACAAACGGCAAAGGATCTACTTCACATTTTTTAGCTTCGGTTTTGCAGGAAGCCGGGTATAAAACAGGACTTTTTACTTCACCTCACCTGAAAGACTTCCGTGAGCGTGTTAAGATAAATGGCCGGATGATCAGCAAGAAAGAGGTTACCGCCTTTGTAATGGAGTACAGGGAAGAATTTGAACCCATCCAGCCTTCCTTCTTTGAATGGACTTTTGCCCTGGCAGCCTGGTATTTTGAAAAAGAAAAAGTAGATATTGCCGTTATTGAAACCGGTATGGGAGGAAGGCTCGATTCGACCAATGTTGTAGAACCAGTTGTTACGGTTATTACCAATATCGGGATGGATCATATGCAGTTTCTCGGAAGTACGCTGGAGGCAATTGCATCCGAAAAAGCCGGCATTATTAAAGAAGGAATTCCCGTTATAATCGGGGAAACCCAAACTGAGACCAAACATGTTTTTAATGAGTTCAGCCAGAAGTTCCATTCTGAAATTATTTATGCTGATCAACAGATGACCGCTAAAAAATCAGGACTCACCAAACATCGTTCTCCTTTGTTAAAAGGTGAGTTCCAATCAGCAGATTTTGCAGATTATAAGCTCTCCACTCCCCTATCGGGAAAATACCAGTTAAAAAACCTGGCAACAGTTCTCGCCACCCTTGAAAAATTGCAACAAAACGGAATGCCGCTTCAGAAAGATCATATCATCAGGGGCATCAGAAAAGTGATAAAAAACACCGGACTGATGGGTCGGTGGCAAACCCTTTCCCTCAATCCGCTTACCATTGCCGATATAGGTCATAACCCTGACGGAATACGCGAGGTACTTGAACAGATTGCTTTGACTCCGCATCAAAAACTTCATTTCGTTATAGGTGTTGTTAATGATAAAGATATACATACGATGCTCGGAAAACTACCCGCTAAGGCTACTTACTATTTCTGTAAGGCAGATATCCCGCGTGGAATGGATGCAGGAGAACTGGCACGGAAGGCTCAGGAATTTTCATTGAAAGGCAACGTATATTCAAGTGTGAAGGAAGCTCTTAACGCAGCCCAAAATGCAGCCGGTCCGGAAGACCTCGTTATTGTTGGGGGAAGTGCTTTTGTGGTGGCGGAAGTGGTTTAGAGACGCGATGCCTCGCGTCTCATTTGGCATAGTGGTGGAAGTGGTGAGAATAGTGAATAGTGAATAACGAATAGTGAAGAGTGAATAACGAAGAGTGAATAACGAAGAGTGAATAGTGAATAACGAATAGTGAAGAGTGAATAATGAAGAGTGAATAGTGAATAACGAATAGTGAAAAGTGAAGAGTGTCTGCACAGCTGCAGGGTGTCTGACACTGGGAAGAGTGAAGAGTGTCTGCACAGCTGCAGGGTGTCTGACACTGGGAAGAGTGAAGAGTGAATAACTAAGAGTGAAGAGTAGATAGAGGATAGTGAAGGGCGGATAATGTGTTGATTGATTGCTAATATCATCAGAAGGCAATCATATTTAAGTACTTATACTTTTAATAAATCCCTTAATTTTTTGAACTACAATTTTAACGTTATAGTAAAGAGTTAAAATGGAATTGACCCGCGAGCAAATTGATATAATTAACGCTACAGGCAACATTAAAATAAATGCTGTTGCCGGGTCAGGAAAAACCACGACTGTTATTGAGTATGCCAAAGCCAGGCCATCATCATGCAAAATACTTTACCTGGCATTTAACAAATCGGTAAAATTAGAAGCGATAAAAAAGTTTGCGGCTCATGGACTTTACAATGTTAAGGTTGAAACCGCTCATTCGCTTGCCTTTAAAAATATCGTTTACAAATACGAATATAAAGTCAGGCCACAGGGCTATAAAACACACGAAATCACCGAAATTCTTGGATTAAAAGGCAATGGCGAAAAACTGGCCGAATACATTATTGCAAATCATATCAACAAGTTTATTACCTATTTCTGCAACAGCGACAAGCTAAAAGTTCAGGATTTGAACTACCTCGACGTGGTTTCCGACAGCAAGGCCAGGACATTTGTTACAACATATTACGATTATATTGAGAAACAATCACGCCTCATGCTGAGCAAAATGGATAAAGGTGAAATTGAAGTAACGCACGATTTTTACCTGAAGAAATTCCAATTATCAAATCCAACACTTCATTTCGACTATATACTTTTTGATGAAGGCCAGGATGCATCACCTGCCATGCTTGATATTTTTTTAAAGCAAGAGGCTACAAAAGTAATTGTTGGCGACACTCATCAGCAGATTTATGGCTGGCGGTTTGCCGTAAACTCATTAGAAAAGGCTGATTTTACCACGTATCATCTTTCAACAAGTTTCCGTTTCAGCCAGGATATTGCTAACCTGGCAATGGGTATTTTAAAATGGAAAAATCATCTTGACGACTATGATGAAATCCCAATTATTGGGAAAGGCACCGGAAAAGAAATTAAAATAAAGGCCATACTCGCCCGCACCAATCTTGGGCTGCTGCTTAAAGCCATAGAGTATGTTACCGAAAAGAAAAATATTAAACGCATTTACTTCGAAGGCAACATTAATTCCTATACTTATGCCGAAGAAGGAGCCTCCCTTTATGATGTCCTTAACCTGTACAACGGCAAACACACCTTAATAAAGGATAAACTTATCAGGGAAATGAAGGACCTTGATGATCTGGAAGAGTATATCAAAAAAACTGAAGATGTGCAGCTTGGAATGATGGTTGAAATTGTAAGAGAATATGGCAATGAAATTCCCCGAATAATAAATACCATTAAACAAATGCACGTTGAAAACCATGAGAAGGAAAAAGCGGAAATGATATTCTCAACAGTACATCGTTGCAAAGGGATGGAATATGATTCAATTCAGTTGGTAAATGACTTTATCACTGAGGAAAAACTTAAGAAACTGAGTGATGATCTAAAAGATGATGAAATATATTCATCCAAACTTAATGAAGAGATAAACCTGCTTTATGTTGCCGTAACCCGCACACGAAACAGCATTCATATACCTGAAATATTAATCCCCAAAGGAGTTTCACAATCGTCGCAAATTCATGTAGTAAGAGTTGAGATTGAGGAAGAAATACCTGAAACAGAGATTTTTAACTCCAGTAAGCAAGTATTTCTCAAAAAAGAGCGGATGATAACTGCTAAAGAAAAGGCCTATCTGGTTGAGCAAGTCAGGGAAAAATATAAAGATGCTTACAAACCCTGGACAGAAGAACTGGATGATGAACTCACGATAATGTATTGTGAAGGAGTAAATAGTAAGGATATGGCTAAACATTTCGGAAGAACCAGAGGAGCTATTGAGTCGAGGATTAAAAAACTGGAACTGGAAGAACTGTACGGATAGATAAAAAAAATATATCAAAACACTGATTGTAAGATATATACAAAATATCATTTAAAAATAATCGTTTTTTGCAAGGATATTTACATTACCCGGCCTCAATATCGACTTGTATTTTGCACCTGCCATCTAATCTGAAAAGCACTATCTTTGAATGCAAATGAAGATCGTAATTGCAATTAACAGTAAATCAGAATCTTAAAACTCTAAATCAGATATTGCTATGAAACTGAATATTCACAACACCTTTTTGATAATGGCAACTTTGTCAACAAGCATTTTTGCATTAACGAATTGTAATAGCTCCAAAAAACTGTTTATAACCGAAGATCTTACCAAAGAAAACCTCTTTTCGACAAACATCGAAGGACCTGCTTTTGATAAGAGCGGCCAGCTTTATGTTGTAAACTACCTTCGCGATGGCACGATTGGTAAAGTATCGCCGGAAGGAATTTGTTCCATGTTTATTGAATTACCGAAGGGAAGTATCGCCAATTGCATACTGTTCGACAAAAATGACAATATGTTTCTGCCAGATTTCACCGGACACAACATTCTGCATGTAGATATGAAAACACAAAAGGTGAGTGTATTTTGTCACGAACCGCGTATGTATTCGCCAAATGATCTCTGCATGAACCGTAAAGGTCAGATTTTTGCCAGCGATCCCAACTGGCAAACAAGTGTTGGCCAGTTATGGCGTGTTGATCCTGATGGCAAACCTGTTTTACTGGAAACAAATATGGGCACCACCAATGGCATCGAATTAAGTCCCGACGAAAAAACACTTTATGTAAACGAAAGCATTCAGCTAAATGTTTGGAAATATGATGTGGACGAAAACGGGAATATTTCGAATAAAAAACTATTCTACAAATTCAATGATTTTGGCCTCGATGGGATGAAATGCGATAAAAAAGGAAATCTTTATGTAACACGCTGGGGAAAAGGAGCCATTGTTGTTTTAAGCCCTGAAGGAAAATTCATCCGCGAAATACCTTTGAAAGGGAAACAAAGCAGCAACCTTGTTTTCGGAGGAAAAGACGGCCGTACTATATTTGTCACCCTACAGGACAGGAAATCCATGGAGAAATTTGAAAACGATATTCCAGGGAAAAAGTACTGACAGGTGAGTGAGTTAAAAGTTAATGGTTAATGGGAAATAGTGACTGCACGCCTACACGACGGCACGAAGGCACGACTGCACGAAGGTACGACTGCACGAAGGTACGACTGCACGACTGCACGAAGGCACGACTGCACGAAGGTACGACTGCACGACTGCACGAAGGCACGACGTCCCCTCTTTTCTCCATTTCCTATCCCCTTGTCTGCATTTTTCATCCCCTTGTCCCCATTTTTCATCCCCTTGTCTCCATTTCTCCCCATCCCCTTGTCCTCATTTTCCATCCCCTTGTCCCCATTTTCCATCCCCTTGTCCCCATTTCTCCCCATCCTCTTGTCTGCATTTTTCATCCCCTTGTCCCCCTTTCTCCCCATCCCCTTGTCATCAATCAATCCCATCAATCCCATCAATCCCTAAAAAATGAGCTATTATTCCACCATCGGCGCCGGCATCGTAATATTTGCCTTACTTTCTTACAGTTTATCCATTATAACCGAACAGCGGAAAAAGCTTGTAACCCCTTTTGTACTCCGATTTCTGACTATCGGGATAATTCTGGATATAACAGCAACAATTTTTATGATTATCGGATCTTCGAAATCGGCGTTCACGCTGCATGGGTTTCTGGGCTATTCGTCTCTGGCCGGAATGCTGATTGATACCATCCTGATCTGGAGATTTCATTTGAATACTCAACCTGGAGCCATTGTTCCGAAAAAACTCCACCTATACTCGCGCTTCGCATACAGTTGGTGGGTAATTGCATTTATTACCGGACTAATGCTGGTAGTGTTCCGGTAAAAAAGTAAAAGAAGTTTAAATAGCAGGCTGCTATTGATGGTGAGTTATCTGTCGAAGGCTCAGCCGCCCGAAATAAGATGAAGTACCATTACATCATCTCCATCGTGAACAAGGGCCGTATCGTACTCGCTCTTTTTGATCATCTGACCATTAACTTTTATGACCAACATCTTGAAAGTGAATGTCTTGGCATGTAACAATTCATTGATAGTGAGCGGATCACCGGCAAATTCTTCAATTTTATTATTGAGTATAATTTTCATTATCTAATTTTCTGAATGAATCTGGTGTTCGTTTACGCCAAGCAAAATTTCGAGTACTGCATTAGCCTGCATATTGGCAACCACTCCTACCCTTGGAGCTAATGGCGGACAATGGTCGGCAACGGCATTTATTTCATCGCCACAAATAATAAGCTTATCCGATTGCCTGGTCCTTATCATGTTATTATCGCCCCAGCCAGCCATGCCAACGCCCATAACCAAATGCTTACCAGGCATATTATTGTGAACAGCATCCAGTATCATGTACTTCATTTCAGGTCTGTCGAAAGCTTCAATAATTACATCGCATTTACTGAAAATCTCAATAATATCGCTCTGGCATAAACGGATATCAAATGTATTTACCCGTACATCAGGGTTGATGCGAAAAATGTTTTGTTTGAGTGCCGTTACTTTTAACATGCCAATCTGATCGTAAAAATAAAACTGCCGGTTCAGATTACCTTCCTGCACCAGGTCGAAATCGGCCAGAATCAACCTGCCAATACCAACCCTTGCCAAAGCTACAGCACAATTGGATCCCAATCCGCCGCAACCCGCTATGCCAACTGTTTTGGTTTTCAAAATACGTTTTACCTCTTCAAAAGTCATAGCACAAACTTATAGAAAAACTCAATATGTACAATGAGTTTTCATAAAAAACAAATCTGGCGGACAAAGATTTTTTCGAAAACAGCTTCAGCACAATTGTTTACCTGCATAATAAAATAGGATTTGCCAGATAAAGAAATCAATACTGTTTTTATATGTAAAAGGTTACCTCTTTTCAGAATGCCATTTTAGGAAAAACCGGAAAAGGTGAGCTGGTAAATCAGTCAATAACCTCGAATGTACTTGTTTTGCTAAAAAGTTCGCCTTTTGACGTTATTCCTTCCACTACAATACTATATCTCCCTGGCGTGTCCGGAGCCGTGAACTTAAACTTTTCGGAACTGTCTTTTTTAAGGGTGATTAATGGCTTCCACAAAATTGTATTTCTTGTATCTGGATGTTCTGCTAAATTATCAATCAACTTATCATTGCAATATGTATCATCAAGAAATTGATAATTGATAAAAATACCCATTGAGGGAAGTTCAATACCTGCATAATCGCCTTTTTTCGATATGATGTTGATGATACCGCCATAGGTTTGGCTACCTTTCACATAATCTTCGGTAACAATTTCAATGTGCGAAATATTCTGTGGCGAAACGGCAAGTATTTTTGCAGGTTCATCAATGGCCACCCAATCGACCAACACAAGCGGATCGTAAAAAGACAACCCTCTGCTACCTATAATTTCGAACCGTGGCTCACCTTTGTTTTTACGAATTTTAACATGGCTAGGCAATTCACTAAAATATTCTTCAAGTGTTGGCATCTGAATGTATTGATCAGGGAAAATATCAACTTCCGGCTTACCGTAAAACGAAAACTCTTCATTTTTAACCTTTTGAGATTCCTGAAGGGTATCCTTGTTAAAGCGAGAATTAAGTTGTGCGTTTAAAGCCATATTGTAAACATTTTGCACTTCATTTTCCGTTAACATAAATGCAGGCGATGGCAAATGGAAAGGCGTTGAGCAGAAATCATTATCCACCCATATTTTTACATTTAACGAAGCAGTTTTTTCGGCACACACAAACAAGTCCCTTGATCCTGAATAATCTGGCAGTGCAAAGAAAAAATGCCCGGTGCTATCGGTTCGCACAGCCATAAAATCGCGGCCTTCGCCAATAATCGATAAATTAACCTTTTTACCTGGTGCTGGAGCAGGTGGAGAAGCTTCGGTTAATTTCCCGGAAACAGAAAGACCGCGGCTTTCAGGATAATAATCCGGTTTATCTTTGGGCTGGGTATAGAATGACTGTAAAACAAATGAATTTGATCTGGTATTTTCGGGAATCACAACGAGGCATACATTGCTGATTTCGGATAGTCTAATGTTTTTCATCTGAACTGTAATAGTAGCCGTATCACGCGGAGCATAGGTAGTTTTATCCGCAGATACCTCGAACAAATCCGGAAAACTATCCGTTTTAGTGTGAAAAATTTGAGTAGGAGGGTTATTTTTTTCATTATCCGACGCCAGAATTTCAACCTTTCCAGGGTTCACTATTCTGATCTGGTTGTATGAATAAGTTTCGGGACCGTTGTTTCGCATGAACTTTGTATAAGCCCTGAGGTAGTAAGTACCGGTAAGCTGGCTGAGAGGAATATCAATGCAACCGCCAGCCCTTGAATTCGTGATAAGAAATTTACTTCCTGCAATTTTATTTCCATCAGGAGTTATTAATTCACAATAAAGCACCTGACTTTCTATTGGCTTATCTGAATCGACGCCATTCCGTACAGATGCAAAAAAATGCAATTGTTCGCCTGATATGTATATTGAACGATCAGTTATAAGTACGACTTTCTCAGCAGGTTGTATAACAGGAGTCCACGCGAAGGCGACCCCGGTTTGCAGGGAAAGCATAACTAATAATAAATAGAGAATATTCCTTTTCATTTTACTCAGATTAATTTAGGAGTAGCAAATATGTCAAATTCTGCATATTTTTTTCATCCTAATATGGCCAGAATGCAGGTTTCACCAGAGTCCCTCCTGATTTCAGGCAATCATAACATTCAGGATTAGGTTTGTCAGGAGGAGGAGGAATTTCGCAATCAATATATTCATTTGGAAGGCCTATAACATTTTTCACAAAAATCCGCTTCGATTTTAAAGTTGAGGCACCAAAGAAGCCAAGAATCTGTTGGGTTGTATCAGAGAGATTATGCATATTCCCTTTTATCTTTAGCGGCTGTTTTTCGTACAATCCACCTTGATCCGCATAGTTTACCCTTATTTTTTCCCAATATTGATAAGCAGCGTTATTAAGCGAATACTGTTTAATCAGGAGGCTATATCCATATGATAAACGTTGAGAGGAATAATTATCCACAAAATGAAACGGGTAACCTTCAAATTTATTTACTGCCAGTTTATTGGTAGAAAGTAAAAAAATGTCTTTTATCCTGCTTGTCGTCCAGCAAATCCTGAGAGAAGGCGGTGCCAGTTTTGCCTTATATTCCCAGGTTTCGGTTACATCAAACCTAAAATTTCGGCAGTTGAAGTTTTGTGCATCCAGGTTACAATAAAAGCGAATACCCCTGGGTGTCGGAGAAGGATCAAGAGATGACAACTGCTCAATAAAATAATATACCGAATCCACATCAGGACAATCCGAAATAGTATCATAATCCGACACTATTTCGATATTTTTATTAAATTCAGAGTTTCCCATAGATATCTCCACTTTGAAAGCAGTACCAATAGTTATCATGCTATCAGGAATATAACTTTCGTAATTCCCGTCTTGCATATTTTTAGCAAAATATGAGTTCCCTTTATTATCAACTATCCTAATATAACAATTCGTAACCGGAGAATAATATTCATTCCATGGTAAGCTGATTGATGCCGTTTTAGAAACGTTTATATGTTGAATCGAATCACCTTTTACTACCTCCCCGGTAACAACAATTTTTTCAACATTCTTACTATCGATTGCAGGGTCGAACCGTTTTATACATGACGCAATAAACAATGATAGCATTGCCCCTGCTATAAAGATTTTACTCTGACGCATAATTCCCAAGTTTGAAAAGCCATGTTAATGTAAAAACCGGAACACCGATCACTGAATACTGGTAGCTGCGGATAAACCCATTTAATGTTTTATAGTAAACGGAATAAGGATTGTCTCTTCCGAAAGCATTATACAGGCTGAATATAAGTGAACTGTGCATAAGCTTCTGCTTTTTCAGGTTGCCTTCGACTGTAACAGAAAAGTCAGTACGAATATAATCGGGAATGCGGTAAGCATTACGCTTTGAATAGTCGAGCACAGGCAAGCCGTTAACGTAATAAACCGACACAGGATATGTAACAGGCTTGCCTGTTTGGTATGTGAAAATGGTTGCAAAAATAATCCTCCTTGAAACGTGATAATTAAGCACCACATTGAGTGAATGAGGAATATCGAAGTTAGCAGCATATGTCTCGCCCTCGTTTATTTGGTTCCAGTCCTTGCCCCCATCCACCTTAATTTTTGACCTGGAATAAGTGTATGAAAGCCAGCCTTCAACTTTTCGCATGCTTCGTTTCACAAAAAACTCAATTCCCCACGCTATCTGATCGCCTTGCAGCACTGAGGTTTCAACATTTGGGTTATTCAGGAAGTCAGCTCCATCTTTAAACTCCGGGTAATTGCGGGTTTGCTTGTAAAATAATTCAGCTGAGGTTTCGAGTCCATATTCGGCCAATGTACGGAATACTCCAGCCGAATATTGGTTACTTTCGGAAGGAAGCAAATGATAATCTGCAAGTTTCCATTGTGTATTAGGTGCAATGGCAGTGGTAGTATTAAGTAAAAACAAATTTTGATGCATCTGATTAAAAGCCAGCTTTATAGAACCGGCATCATCAGTTTTGATATTTACAGCAGCCCTTACATCCGGTTCATAATATTTTTTTATTGGTTCATTTGAATTGAAAAACAAGGTATCTGCAATATTTCTAATATCTCTGGGTGCTTCCGGCATATACTGATAAACCGTTTTAGGACCCATAGGCATAAACAATGCATACCTCACTCCTGCAGTAACATTCAGCCATGGAAAAATATCGTAAACATCCGAAAGGTACAATGCGCTTTCCAAACCCTGTTCATTTCCCAGATCAACATTTTTACGCAAAGAATTTTCGCCGTAAGGAAGTATTTTCCCTCTGTTGAGTTTGTAAAGAATGGTGCTGACTCCGTATTCCAGAGAGTTTTTATCGCTAAGCATATGCTTGAAATCCAGCCTGGCTTCGTAATGTTCCATATTATAAGCGTGTTCATAAGCGCTAGATACCTCTTGCTTATCGGTGGTTGAAAATGTGTATTGCGAAGCTATCAATGCAAACTCAAAACGCAGTGAGCTTCCGAGATTTTGACTGATGGATGTGGATAATCCGTTATTAGCATATTCGTAACTATTCAAATCAGATAACCGGAAACGGTCGTAACTGTGGTAAGCGAAAATTGAAAGTTGTGTTTTCTGAATATCGTAATTTATTCCACCTGCGAAATCATTGAATCCGGCACTGCTTTTACGTATATCTAAATCCTTAATTCTTTTGAGTATCCAGTCGGAATAGGACGAACGTGCGCTTAGCATAAATGAGCAGGTATCTTTTTTAAGTGGACCTTCAATAACCAGGTTAGCTGTAATCGGGCTAATACCTCCACTGGCTGTAAAATGCTTGCGATTTCCCTGCCGGGTTGTAATATTGAATACAGAGGAAAGATGACCACCGTACTGAGCCGGGATATGTCCTTTATAGATTGAAAAATCTTTAATGATACTGGCATTAAAAGCAGGGAAAAAGCCGAACAGGTGCGATGTATTGTAAATAGGTATTTTATTGATATAGAATGCATTCTGATCCGAACTTCCGCCCCGCACATTCAAACC
>JBBSDG010000093.1:0-12189 GCA_038249635.1 Bacteroidales bacterium
GGTTGATATTTTTTGTACTTTCACAGTGAAAAAGTTATTATTCCTACTTGGTTTGTTTGATAGCACTAAGATAGGTGAACTTTTTATACCGTCAAAATGTTGTGTCTATAACTTATACACAATGTTTTGGCGTATTTTGTTGGTAACTTTCTTGCGGATTTAAGGTGTTCATATAGGATTATTTTTATGTTCGGATAAAGTTTTAATTAACAAAGTTGAAAATGTGTTAATTACGTAATTAACACATTTTCAAATCAATTATTTGTGTCTGTAAATATCCCAACCTAAATACGATTCAATTGATTCCTGAATGATATCGGCCACTTGTCCACGAGCCATTGCCACGTGGTGTTCGAAACCGTTTTTGCACAGGTATTTCATTAATGGTTGAAGGTTGTTAATTTGAGTAACGGCAATTCCTCCATCCATCGCATTTGGATCGTTGGTATATTCACCTTCACCTATGTATGATTTAATCTTTCCTTTGGAATCGTCTGTCGATATTCTGAAATAGGTAAATGGCCCTTCATTGACTCTGCCTTTTATGGCGCCAAAACAGTTGTCGGCACCTAATGATGCACCAAGTATGTCGAGGTTTGAAATTTCGATTTCGTTTTGGACAAAACTTTTAGGATAGTTGCTGCAATGTGTACAAACACATTTGTTGCGGTCGTCGCCATAATTGTTGTTCCAATCGAGCAAGGCAGAGGCATTGTTCGAGGCAAGGGTGAGCGCATACATGGATACAACACCACACACATCAACCTCGCAAGCGCCTGGCATAAGTTTATCGCCCATCATGCTCATTGTTAAACAGGCTGCACAACCATAATTTTCTTCAATGGAAGTCCAGCATTGGAAAGCCGCAGCGTCTATTTGGTTGTTTGCTATCCAGTTTTCAACAGCCAATCCGAATTTAGCTTGTTTCACCACATTTTCAGCCGGAATGGTAGCCGGAATTTTACCATAAGCCCTGATTTCATCAAGTTTTGTTTTCAATGCTGATGCATTGGAATCAATTCGTAATGCAGCGCCTAATATTTCAGACATATCAACCGGAACAACAGTTATTCCCGAGGATTGAAGAATTTTTTCGCTAAACCGCATCGTCTGAAAAGCTCCCGGACGAGCACCAATAGCTCCGATTCTGGCATTTTTCAACCCATTGGTAACACTACAAACCGAAGCAAACCGAACAACATCGGTTTCAAAAAATTTACTGCTTATTTTACATGTATGGAAGGTTGTATCGGTAAATGGGATATTGTAATTATATAAATTATTACAAACCGATAGTTTTCCGCAGAAAGCATCGCGGCGTTCGCTAATGCTGTCTTTACCAATTTCATCATCAGAGGCTTGTACCAATACCGGCACATCGAGTTTCGCCCATTTTATGGCATTTACGACTCCAAGCTCATCGCCAAAATTTGGAAGCGATACAATTATTCCGTCAATCCTTTTGCGGTTTTCGATAAATAAATCAGCTACTTTTCGTGCATCGTCAATGGTTTCAACTGAACCGGTTGGTGTAGCCTCAACAGGTAAAATTACATATTCGTAACCCAGTTTTTCCAACAATGCAATCAAGTCTTTGCGCCCACCTGATGCCAATTCGCTATTAAAAAAACCTCGTGTTCCAACAATCAATCCAAATGTTACTTTTTTCATATTGCTTATTATTAATTATTTATTTTAATTAGACGTTTTCCGGAAATATTTTCTCTGGCGGATTTCTGCGTTTTGGGCGCTCAATCAGCTCAAAAGTTGTTTGAACCAGCGGTTCTGTATCGAGATACGCATAATGCCCGTCGTCATCGGGACCAAAACCTGCTCCATCCATCGTCATTGCTATGCCTGCTTCTTTTGCATCGGCAATAGATTGCTGCATATTTTCGGTTAAAATTCCTAAATGGTGTATGCCATAACCATGTTTCTCAATGAACTCCCGATACACGGTATCGCCTTCAAGTGGCTCAATTAACTCAATACGCATGGCTCCGATATTCGAAAGAGCAACCTTCATTTTATATTCAGTGGGTTCACCATTTCTGGTCATACGTTTTACCAGCGGTTTACCGTAAGTGTAAAAATGCCAAGGGCCTACGCCAAATTTCTCGTAGAAGTTTTTAGTTGCTTCTTCAATATTTGGAACTATGATGCATATTTGAGCTATCTCTTTTATTGGAAATTGTTTCATTTTATGTGAATTATTTATTTCGGATTATTAGGGAAAAAAGACCACTTTTCTTGCCTTACCCTCCAACGCTAACTGAGCGCCTTCAACAAATTTTTCGAGTGGAAAAACATGCGTGATAAATTTTTCTGCAGAAATACGACCCGAAGCAATTAACTGCATGGCTACCCGGTTGTGGCGTGGAGCAAATACTGTTGTTCCGATTAATTGCAATGCGTTGTAATGCACAATATTCATATCAATTTGCGGACAAGCTTTATCAGTTGGTAAACCACCAAAAAGCATAATCCTGCCTCCTTTTTTTGCCATTTGAACTGCCAGCACCTGGGCCTCAGGAGCAGGGTTGGCTGTAATTATTACATCGGCACCGTAGTTATCAGTGATTCTACGAACTTCTGCAACCAAATCGGTTTTTGCCGAATTAATCAGAAAATCGGGCGAATAATTCTTCATTAGTTCAAGTCGATTGTCGTCAATATCGGCCACAATAATGGTATTGGCTCCCCTTGCCCGTGCCAGCTCAATATGAAAAGTACCAATTGGACCTGCACCTATTATCACAACTGTATCGCCCAGTCCAATGTTGCCTTTTTCCTGCGCATTTACGCACGAAGAAAGCGGCTCGACCAAAGTGGCGTGAACAGGATTCATACCATCAGGCACTTTCTGTATGGTTCCATGTGCAATAGCTTCTGCGGGTATTGCCATAAATTCGGCAAAACCGCCCTGCCAGGTTTGCGCCAGCTCCTTGTAACCGTTGCAAAGTTCAAATTGTGCATTTTGGCAGAACAAACATTTTCCGCAATATACCATTGGCGAAACGGCTAATACATCGCCTATTTGCCACTTTCCTGAATACTGATTCCCTGTTTCAACTACTTGTCCACAAACCTCGTGACCTACTATAAAAGGAAGCTGTAAGCGATGATGTCCCGATCGCAATGTCCGAAGATCGGAACCACAAAGCCCGCAAGCCAGCACCTTTATAATTAGCCCACCGGCAGGACATTCTGGCTTTGACACTTCCTGAATTCCATATTTTCCGGGAGCTTCTATTACAACTGCTTTCATATTTTCAGCTTTTTTTACTTTTTCAACCAATTATTCTGTTCCTGCCTTAACTGATAAATAAAAGTTGAAGTGTTGGGTAGGAAATTATTTTCTGTTAGAATTTCACCCATAGCAATATCTTTCAGAACTGTTCCATTTTCAGCTACACCCAACGGAATTGCTTTATATGTGCAAGCTTCAACATACGTGTATATTCTTCCATATATGTCGGCACTGCCAATTCCTTTCAAAGTCTCACCTACTTTAAGATTTCGTTTTGCAACTGCTACCACTTCGGAGTGCATGGTGTCGGCTGTAACCGTAATTTCATTTAAAAGAACAGCTTCGGCAATAGATTGTGGCGTTTCCAAATCGCAAAGGTGATAAGGCCTGAAAAGTAGGTAGTAAGGGCCATCGGCATGGGTAATAAATTTCATATCTTTTCGTATGCGCTTATCATCGGAATAGGCAATCAGAAATATTCCCGGAGCAATTTTCCCTGTGCTGAAATCGACAGTGCCCCGGGTATCAAAAATTCCACCATCGAACTTTGGCTTATATACATTCAATAAATCTTCGAGTTCAACTTTGGGCCCCCGCATTCCGGCAATATCGGGCAATAGTCCTGTGGCATTTGACACGGCAGCCATTTCGACCATTGTTTTTGTGCCATCTTTGAACGAAGCCAGCATTTTGGGGTTCATATCTTTTGAACGGGCTTCTTCATAACACGATTCGGGTGTTGCACCGTAATCGATCACATTGTTTTTACCTTTTCCAACACAAACCACTTCAAAACCCATGAGCAAGGCTTGTTCCCATAGCATTTTACACACACCTGGTTCATCGCCGGAGGCAACAGTGTAAAGCGCATTATTTTTTCTGGCTTTAAAGTTGAGTAAAGCACCAATTGTAACATCTGTTTCAACATTGAGCATTACAATTGGCTTGCGTTTTTCGATAGAGGTAAGCGCTACTTTTGCCCCCACATCGGTAATACCTGTTGATTCAACATTGGCTTCAATCATTTCTAAATCTGTCATCAGCAGGGCATCGGAGGTAACCAGGAATTTGCCCTTTTTTAGTGCATCGTTAGCTTCGCCAATCTTATTTGTTTCCACAATATCTTGCTTGCTAACTTTCATGTCGAGAAACGTAGCAATGGCTAATGCCGGGTTGATATCTGCAATGGCATTTACCTGCATCCCTTTTATATTGTGTATTGTATGTGCCAGCCCTGAACCCATTTGCCCACATCCTATAATTCCAACACTTACAGGGTTCTTTTGAGCAGCACGCTCATTTAATTTCCGAATTAATTCCATTGATGTATTTATTGAGTTTTTATTTATTACGAAGTGATGCCAGCTTTTCAAAATCACCTTTAAGGTTTTGATATACTGATTTATAAACTTCGAAATATTTCATATATAGTTCGTGATTCTGTTGATTGGGTTCAATCAGGTCAATGTATTCAGTCCATTTTTTGGCTACCGAATAATTTTTAAATACCCCGGTTGCTACACCTGCCAGTATAGCATCGCCATAAGGTGCGCCTGTTCTGCGTTTTACCAAAACTGTGGGAACATTAAATACATCGGTGATAATGGTTCGCCATAAAATACTTTTAGCGCCACCTTCGTTAAGTACTATTGGAGGCGTAATTTTCTTGCCGGAATCCTGAATAATTTTAAATGAATCGTAAAGCGCATAGGCTACCGATTCCATCATGGCACGGATAACATGCCCCCGGGTATGGTTAAGCGATAGTCCGAAGATTACTCCTCGCGCATTAGCATTCCATAAAGGAGTTCTTTCGCCCATCAAATAGGGTAAAACAATAAGTCCTTCCGATCCTGGCGGTACTGTTGCCGCTTCTTTATTAATGAGGTCGAAAGTATCGGTACCTGTCTCTTTTTCTGACGCAAATTCCATGGGGTAAAAATTGTCGCGCATGTAGCGGATTAGTTGTCCGCCCGTGGTTGTAGTAGGAACAATGATGTAAGTGTTCTCCGAATCGATGGTGTAATTGAAGTTAATCATCGTATCGGGAAAATTGGTATCTTTTGTAAGGATTCCAAAATTTCCGCAAGTTCCCAAATTCATTTGGATGTTGCCTTCCTCAGTCATTCCGGCACCCATCCAACCTGCATTACAATCCACCTGGCCTGCTGCAACAGGAATACCGGCGGCTAAACCGGTTTGTTCAGCACCTTTAACCGATACTTCCCCAATGATGGCTTCGCATGGAAACAAATCTGGGAAAAATGATTCTGGAATTTCAGTTTTATTCAGAATTTCGGAATTGAATTTTCGCTTTAATAAATCGTAGGCTACACCATAAAATGCTGCTCCTGAATAGTGACAGGAATATTTACCGGTAAGTTTAAAATTGATAAACCCATCGATTGTTAAAACCTTATCAATTTTGGCGAAAACGTCGGGTCTGTTTTCCTTTTCCCACATCAGATTTACAAGCACTGGGTGATCTTCGAGCCTGTTTTTCGAAACCTCAAAAATTTCCTTTTCACCAATATGCTCTTGTAGCCATTTCACCTGATTTACAGCACGCCTGTCCATGAGGTTGTATGCGTTCTCAATTGGATTTCCGGCTTTATCAACCATTACCATTGAAGGTAGTGCCGACGAAGCCGAAATTCCTTTGATATCTGCCGGGTTTATTTTTGATTCAGTGATTGCTTTTTTAATAATCCGGCAAGCCACCGCCCAGTAATTATTTGCATTGTGCTCGCTCCAACCCGGGCGAGTGGTTAAAATGGGATATTCTTCAAAAGCATATGCTAATTCTTGTCCATCGGTATTTATGATTGTGCATTTTACACCTCCGGTACCGTAATCAATTCCAAGAAGGTATATTGCCATATTCTTTAATTGTTATTTGTTACTGATTATTAATTTAAAATCACCATTGCGATGATCAGCAAAGAATTTCCATTCAAAAATAATTTGGTTTTCAGAAAATAACGTACTATTTTTCGGGCGTTTAATATCGTTTTCCTAGATTATGCAAACATTTGACAAAACCAGACCCGATTTAAAACCTTATGGGTTAAATTGCACGAGTTGGCTGCCATCGGTAATGAATAGGCCTGACAGGCATAATGAAATTGAAATAAATTTCTTTACTAAAGGTGGAGTAACGTTTCTGATAAAAGATCACAAAATTGTAGTAAAGCAGAATCAATTATTAATCTTTTGGGCATTAATCCCTCATCAGATAATTGGGATTGAGGATGAAACGCCCCATTATGTTTTTACCATCCCATTTAAGGAGTTTGTTCAATGGGAAATGCCCCCGAGCTTTAAGGAAAACTTACTGGCAGGGGAGTTAATAGTGATTGATAGTGCAATGCAACCTGAATATGAAGTTTATTTCTTTGAAAAATGGATTAATGATCTTTCAAGTGAAAATAAAGAGGCTGAAAAATGTGTGATTCATGAATTACATGCAAAATTATACCGCATTGCTTTCGATTTGGTTGATCAAAAAAGAATAGGTTTAAGTAAATCAACCTATACAGGAATCAACCTTGTTGAAAAAATAGCCATTTGTATTGCAAAGAATTATTCGAGTGGCATAAATGTTACCGATATTGCAAATGAACTTGAAATCCATCCGGACTATGCCAATGCTATTTTTAAGAAATCATTTAATGTTACGTTAAAGGATTATCTGATTGATCAGCGTATATCTCATGCTCAACGTTTATTATTAACAACATCAATGAAAGTGATTGATATCGCATTTGATTCAGGATTCAATTCACTCAGCCGTTTTAATGTATCCTTCCTTAAAAAATGCAGTTGCACTCCAAGTAAATACAGAGGCAAGTATGGTATGTTAAGTTAGAGGCCTACCTGTAACTAAGCATCTATAAAGAGGATAAATTTTATCCCACGATTCACCATTATTTTTGCTTTCCCAAAGTCTTTCACCAATAAATCCAGTATAAATATCTCCAGTTTGGCTCTCTCCAATTTTTATATCGACTAAATCGAAATGGTATCTTTATGAAAAGGCAATCCATTGTTAATGTTTTCCCAATTTAAACCTACATCTTCGGTTTTCCAGATTCCTTCAGTTCATTCACCAAAGTAGAGTGTTCCCTTTTTGTAAGGATCGACACATAAAAGCTGGTTGGTGATGGAAAACGTTTTTTGCTGCACGTATGAAACAGGTAATACTTCATTTTCGATCCACTCTTGATAATGAGGTAACGTTTTGATGTATGTTGGAAGTAGGAAGGGTAAACTGTCCCAGTTTAAGCCCCAGTCAACAGATATACAAAGTCTTACACCATCAGCAATCGCCCTATCGATATAAGCATAAAAAACACCTTCTGTAAATGGATCATCTTTTAATGCCTGAACGATACGGCCATTGTCGAATGGCAATCGCATGTTGTATAATTTATTCCCATTGTTGTTTCGCTTACGCTGATCTTCGATTGTGTTTGCCACAACTTGTTCGTTTCATTTAATAAACGTATTTGATTGATCTTAAGTGAATTTATTAGTGCTTGACATCGTTGTGTACAAAAATCATAAATCTATTTGTTAATGAATAGTTTCGTTGTAATCTCTCTGCTGTCGCCCTTTATTTTAACCATATAGAGGCCACAGAATTTGCTTTTATCTATCTCAACTTGGTGAACCGTTGTTAGCCCGAGGCTCTTTTTTAAAACACAGTTTCCCAAGAGGTCGTATATTTCAATCTGGCGTGCGTCTTTATAGTTTTCGGTCGAAATGTTAAGTAAGTTCCCATCCAACGGATTTGGAAAAATGCTGACTTTTCCACTAGATTCTTTTTTAGTGCTGATAGACGTAGCGGGTGATTTTATGTTAACGTAATTGAGCTTAATGCCATTGGACTTAAAATTAATGCCCATGATTTGATTCCCCGATCTTACCTTTACCACTTTAGCTGTTGCGGTTGCCCAAGATTGGGAACCACCTGTTGCAGGCAACGTTACTACGCCAGTTGTTTTCAGACTGTTACTAAAGGTTATTTCAATACTGCCTTGAGTGGCAGAGGCATAACGGATTTCAATGTCATAGTCGCCCGCAACCGGATACACTACATATTCTAACCAATCGCCTTTGTCAACGGAACTCACACAATCGCCTCCTCCCTCATCAGTAGTTGATTCTTTCGTCACGCCACTCATGGCTTTCCAATCTTCTGCTTCAACCAAGGATGGTAAACTTATACCATTCTCAACACTTACTTCAATATTGGCGGTTTTATCTCCATCAATGGTAGTTGCAGTAATAATCGTTTCCCCACTACCAACTGCAGAGACTATACCTCTTGAATTTACTTTTGCAATTTTAGTATTGGCAGATTCATATTTTACAGCATTTATGGTGGCTTCAACTGGAAGTACATCTGCATGTATTGAAACGGTATCATACACAATTAAGTTAACACTTGTAGGATTAACATTAATATTGGTTACATCCATGTAGGTGCTATTGCAGTTATTTGGTTCCACTACCGCTCCATTTGGATTTTGCGCTACTCCATCCATGATATTACCCGAGAAAGCTGGCGCAAGGCATTGAAGAGGGTTTCCACCTCCACCAATTGATTTGGGTCCATTATTTGAGATTACATGTAAAAGAGGGATGATAATATCCATATCTTTAAAAAAATCTTTCTGACGCTTAGTGCCTCTATCCCAACTAATATCAAAATCGTAACCATATTCGCTTTTAAACTCTTCGTTAACGCCCAACTCATAACAGAAATTAAAAATATTTGTTGGTGGATTGTTATTTAGTCCGTACGAATCATCAATCATATAACCACCATAGTTCTGGAAAGTCCAAGCTAGTTTTTTGGCAGCATCGGTTGTTAAACCCATGTCCTCAATATCTAAATCGGGCTTAAGTGCTAGTAATGCCCCCATTCTAAATACTGGATTATTGCTTTTATAACACCCATTTTCTCCTCCAAAAAAACCAGAGCATCCATCAGACCGGTCTGCAGGCCAACGGAACCCCCGCATAGTAAAATCACCCGCCTCAATATCCATTGTTTTATCTGTTTCATCCACCATAAGACACTTCCAGCCTGAAACTTCTACGGCCAACGCATGTCGTATGGGGTCATCACTAACAAGTTCGCCCAATCTAATGGTGCCACCCAATCCTGATAGCCCTGACCCCCAGTGTGCGCCTTCAATTCCATAACCATAATAGTTTTGTAATTCGCCACGTTGTTCAATTGTTTTTTGATTGGGATAATATTCATTGCCTCCTGTCCACAGATAACCATTAAACTTGCCAGTTGGAGACTCTCTTCTGCCTGGTTGAATGGATCTAAAATCTTCTAACCCATTGTTGATTATTGTAAGCACTACATTTCGTGAATCGTTGTTATTGACCCAATTCCCATCGTCAACTAATATCGCGCCCCCGTTTAAGGAACTTACATATTTTGCACGTGATGAGTTCACATGGAAATAGTTAATATCACCGGCATAAGTGTCGGGCGCCGACATATTTACGGGTGCATAAACTGCATTGCTGCCTAATGGCATATTCCAAATGCTGTAGCGGCTAAATGGCCACAGAAGTGGATTACGCGTTGGTTGAGATTGTGCATTGATTCCTGCTGTACAAATGGTAAGAACCATTAAAGCTAACGCTACTATTCTTTTCATGATTTCTATTTAAATATAATATTTATCGTTCGTCGGAGTTATTGTAACATTGATTGAAAAATGCAACAGTTTTCGATATTATACCACAATGGCTTCGGATTGATTCGGAATTGCAGATGGTATCACTTAACTCTTTTAGGTTATACAATCAAAAAAGGATTAATACTCATTCAATTTTAAAATGAGTATTAATCCTTTAATAAATAGGGTTATACGTTGTGGTTGTGTTGGTTTTGTCTCTTTTGGCGCTAAACGACACTGTTTATATTAAGAACTACATGCCGATTTTCTTTAAGAATAAAGCCAAATTTGCAGCTGTAGTTCTCGCCCTCATTTATTTAACCCGTCTTAATAGCACCGCAATATCTTCGTTGTAGTCGGGAGGAGCCAATCTAAATTCGCCTCGTTTTTCCGATTCTTGTTCGGTACGTTTAATAATTTTACCATCCGAAGGGTTAACCCAAATAATGTCATATTTGCCTGCCACAATGTTCAAATCAACTGAATTTGTGTTGGAGCCGCCATAAATATAAATTGCATATTCTTTCCCAGGGTTTTCAAGCACACAGAAATTTTGGTCGCCCCACGCGCAGCCAATAACATTGTAATTTGGGCGACAATTAACAAAGTCGAATGAATTCATAAATTTCAAAAGTGCCGCCATTTCAAATTTTGTTTTTGGATCGTTGCAGGCGTGGTACCAATTGCACACAAAATCAGTTCTGCCTTCACCATCTTCAGCCCCTACCTTAAAAGTGTAGTCCAAATTATCATAAAGCGCACCACCCGAAAGCAAATATTTCCAGCCTTGAATTCTGTATTGTGAAGACGATTGCGGCATTAATCCGGTTTCGTTAAACGACATAACCCTGTTTATACCATAATTTAACGTTGCCGATTTGGCATTTTTGTCGTAGTGGTGGTTGAATACCGAAATGTTGTTCCAGTATTTGTTTAGTTCCTGTTCACTAATGGCGCTTCCTTCGTTGCTATAATCAACAGAGAGAACATGCTGTTTGGGCAATTTCTTTTCGGCATCCACAATCCACTGCGAAACTTCTTTAATCCACTCTTTTGTTTCATCGCGTGGTGGACTTGCAAATCCCGGATGTTCCTGATTGCTAAACCACGGTTCGTTGGCAATATTGAAAATAATATTGTCGTAATGGTTTAACTCCGTAATCATTTTTAGGCAATATTTTTTCTGATGCTCTAAAATATTCCCATTGTTCAACGTGAGGTAATCAACACCTTTAATGTTTGTTGTGTTATTAATGTTATTTACCGGGTTCATGGGAAGTAGTTCCCAGTTTGGCCCCACAAAAAACAGAATACATTCAACTACGATGTCGTTATCGGAGGCTTCTTTCATAAATGCATGAAGTCGTGCAAAAAAAACAGGATTCCACTTATTAAGGTCGAACTTGTTTCCACCTGCGGCAAAACCGGGTTCTGAGCTTCTCATCCAAGGAGACAGAAGCTTTCCGGGCAGTGGGGCGCTTGTGTTTTGGGCTAAACAAAAATCGCCGGGTCTTTCAACATAGTCGCCCAACCAAATGCGCGTGTGGTTCAGCCCAGTCTTTTTTATCGTTTTTAAATATTTATCGAAATCGAAATCAGGGTTTATAATAGAACCATAATGCTCGGTTGATGCAACCAAAACCGTTGGTTTGTTCTTGAATTGAAAATAGTGTTTGTTATCGGGGTGCAATTTTATGGGTTGCGCATTCAATTGAAATGCAAAATAACAAGACATTACAAAAAGGTAGATTTTGTATTTCATCATTTAATAAGATTTGTTTTTTATTATTTTAATGCACAAACCATTTGCTTTCAATAAGTAGAATGAATTTGGTAAAAAACTTAAATCAATTGCTGACTTCCGGCTGGAAACTATTTGTTGGTACATTAGCAGGCCATAAATATTATAAATGCTTAAAACATAAGGTTCTTTCACACTCTCATTTGCGCTAATATTAACAATGTCACGAAATGGATTGGGAAATACAGTGAAGGCCTCTTTGGTTTGAGTACCCTTTGGAATGTTAGTTGTTTTTTCTAAATCTAGTTTTATTACATTAGCAGATACTGGATTTAGCTTTACTGAGATTGAGTTTCCATTATTGGATAAAGCGTATCCACCCCACCAACTCCATCTCACCCCAGTAAATTTTTATCAATAAATTGCGGCAACAGCTCTTTGAGTTGAGTGGCTTTTGTATCGTTGATATTATTGATAACATAGGTAAGCCA